>DASZUH010000146.1:0-18632 GCA_035547715.1 Solirubrobacterales bacterium | reverse complement strand
TTGGCGGACTTCGGGCCGTGGCCGGGGAAGAGGCGCGCCTTGGTGTGGAGGATGCCGCAGGGGCCCGCGGCCTTGCCGAACTTGTAGGTCAGGACGAGGTGGCCGTGGCGCCGGTAGTGGCCGAAGATCGGCCTGCCGGGGCGGAAGCCCGCGAAGGTGTACTTGACGACCTTGTGGAAGGGCGCGACGGAGGGCTTGGTGGCGACCGCGAGGTTGGTGATCTGGAAGGAGGATTCGGCGAGCACCTGTCCGGAGAGGACGCCTGCGATCTGGATCTTCATTTCTTCCGCCACCGGGTCGATGCCGCCGGGGAAGACGCCTTCGATCGTCGCGGCGACGGTGCCGTCGGGGGCGACGGTCGCTTCGGCAAAGCCCGCGAGGCCGCCCGGCGCCGGGACCTGGGCGAAGACAAGTTCGCCCGGCGTGAAGCCGGAGCCGCTGACGCCGACGCTCACGCCTTCCTTGCCTTCGGCGACGAAACAGGCCTTGGTGGTGGACACCGTCCCCGCGGCGGAGGCGGCCGGGGCGGCGACCGACGCGCCGAGCGCGACGAGGGCCGACAGGACGAGAGGTAGCTTCTTGGACAAGGTCATACGCGGTCGCGTACCCCGCGCGAGACCGGGTCTAAACGGGGCCTAAACGTCCGGCCGACGCTCCTCGAAGGGCAGCGGAAACCGTGGCTGCGGGTAGCGCCGGGCGGCCATCACACCCAAGGCTTCCTGCCAGTGCTTGGAAGGGATCGGTACGGCTGTCAACGCCTCCGCCGCGTCCCTTTGGTGTGTCTGCTTGGTCGGCGGGCGTTCTTGCGGTGTCAGACGACGACCGAGCTTTTGACAAGCTCGGCCTCGGTAACGACACCAATAACGGCAGCGACGACGACCGCGGGGGACGCGCAAAGCGAGGCGTTCAGTCCGGCCGGGATCGTCATTGGCGACGAGTGTAGCGCGCCACGTGCAGCCGCGCTTAACTTATTGCCGGTGTCCCTACGGAGAGGAATGAGATGGACCTGAAAAGCCTGTTCAACAAAGGGAAGAAAGTCATCGACGAACGCGGCGGCGTCGAGTCACTGAAAGAGGATGCGCAGGAACTGGCCGGGATCGCGAAAGGCAAAGGCAGCCTCGGCGACAAGGCCCAGGAGGCCGCGGAGGCGCTCAAAGACCCCGGGACGAACGAGCCCGAGCCGCAGGAGCGGCATCCGAACCGCCAGGCGACCGAGGAGCGCCACGCCGATGCAGATCGACAGGAGTCGAAGGAGCGGCGCCATCCTTGAGCAGCGTCGCGAGGTAGATCACGACCGGTGAGGAGCCGCGATTGGCGGCCTGGTGGATGTCCGACGGCTGCTCGACCAGCCACTGGCCGGCCGTGATCCGCGCGGTCTGACCGGGGCCGATCGTGCGCACCGGGGTCGGTTCGTCGGATTCGCCTTCGAAGAGCTCGGCCCTGCCGCGGCGCACCGTGTAGGTGAGCGCCCCCGATTCGACCCGTGAGATCTGCGTGCCGAGGTGGTGGTGGACGGCGAGCCTGGCGCCGGGCGGCACGGTCACCTTGCTGAGCACCATGGTGCGGCCGGGCGCGCCCTGGACGGTTTCGGTCTGCGCGAGCGCCTTGCGGACCGGCGCCGGCGCCGGGGCCGAGGCGCCGAAGGCGGTCGGCAGGATGATCGCCATCGCGACCAGGGCGACGGCGCCGAGGGCACTGAGCGGGAAGCGGAGCGGCAGTCGATTCACGACTGCCCGGTTCGCCTCCCGCCCGCCGAGTCCTGCCGCCGGCGGCGACGTTGCGGTGTGCGAAATCCGGCGCTGGGACGGATAACGCACACCGCAGAGGTCGCCCCTAGACCGCGGCCCCGTTCGCGGTCAGCGTCACCTCGATGTTGCCGCGCGTCGCGTTTGAGTACGGGCACACTTTGTGCGCCTCGCGGACCAGGTCGACGGCGGTGTCGCCCTCGACCGACGGCAGCGTCACGTCGAGCTCGACCGAGAGGATGAAGGTGCGCTCCGGCCCCGGGTGGAGGGAGACCTTGGAGTCGATCGCGACGTCCCCGGGCTCGAGCTTCTCGCGCCGGGCGACGGCGCCGATCGCGCCCTCGAAGCAGGCCGCGTAACCGACCGCGAAGAGCTCCTCGGGGTTGGTGCCGCCGCCTTTGCCGCCCATCTCCTCGGGCAGCCGCAGGTCGACCTCGAGCTCACCGTCGCCGGTCTTGCCGTGCCCCTCGGCCCGGCCCCCGGTGACGTGCGCCTCGGCGGTGTAGATGGCTTTGCTCATCGCGGCCCTCCAGTTTGAAGTTGGTTTCTGGGACGGACCCTACGGAGGTGCGATCGTCGGCTGACCACGCGGAGGCGGAGGAGGGCCAGCGTGCGGTCGCGGTTGCCGGCGACGTCGATCGCGAAGACGCGGAAGGCGTGGCGGCCCGGGGCGAGGCGGGCGCGGAACGGGGAGCGGCAGCTGCGATAGGGCCTGGCGTCGAGCTTGCACTCGAAGCGGGAGCGCTCGCTCGCGGCGAAGCGGATCGCGACCGCGGCGCGCCGGCCGCGCGCGGCGCGGAGCACCTTCGCCGGGCGGCCGAGCAGCCTGGTGCGGGGCGGCGTGCGGTCGGGCTTGAGCTTCGGCTTCGGCCTGGGCATCGGCGTGACGCTCCCGGCGATCGTCGGCGGCGCCGGCGCCGGCGGTTCGACGATCGGCGCCGGCGGCGGTTCTTCGACCTGCGTCCGGTATTCGTTCGGCGCGCCTTCGCGGACGCTCTCGCAGTCGATCGGCGCCGGGTCGCCGACCGTCGCGGCGAAGTCGATCACCGCCGCGTCGATCCCTTCGCCGCAGTCGATCACCCGGTCGCGGCTGCCGGAGTTGGCGAAGATCGTGTCGTCGCCGCCGAGCGCCCGGTAGGTGTCTTCGCCGGCGTGGCCGAGCAGCTGGTTGGCTCCTTCGCTGCCGATCAGCACGTCCGAGCCTTCCGAGCCCTCGAGGTCGGCGATCCCCTCGAGCTGGTCGAAGGTCCCGCCCGGGCAGCTCGGCGCTTCGCCTTCGACCCGACCCGCCACGCCGGTCCCCAGGTTCGCGTAGACCCCGCCGCCGCCGAGCCGCGCCCAGGACGCGTTGTCGCGATCGTTCGGCCCGCCGACGCCGCCGACGATCCGCTCGCCGTCGCAGACCGAGACCGAGAGGAAGAGGTCCGAGCCGGCCCCGCCTTCGAGCAGGTCGGCGCCGCCGTTGTGGAGGAGCGCGTCGTCGCCGGGGCCGGCGTTCAGCGTGTCGGCGCCGGCGCCCGGCCCGTCGACGAGGACGTCTTCGCTCGGCCCGCCGTTCAGGGTGTCGCCGCCTTCGCCGCCGAGCTCGACCACGCCGGTGCCGTCGGGGAAGCCGTTCGCGGTGATCGAGTCGGCGCCGCCGAGGCCGGCGAGGAGGATCGCGTCGAGGGGCGGCACGTTCGGCGTCGCGGGCGCGCCGAGCGGACAGCTCGCGGTGGTAGGTTCTGGTTCCGGCCCGAGCGTGCAGCCGCCTGCATCGGTCGCCGCGGCGTCGAACGTGGCGCCGCCCCCGAGTTCGAAGCCGACCGCCCCGGCCCCATGGTTCGCGGTGACGGTGTCGTCGCCGCCGCTCCCGGCGAGGTAGACGTCGACCGACCCCGGGCCGCCGCCCGCCCCGAGCGGTTCGGCGACCACCTCCCCCACGCTCACCTTCGTCGGGGCGCGCGGATGGACCGCCTTCGTCGCCCCCTCGCAATCGGGTTCCGCGATGCCGCCGCCGGCGCAGCCGTCGACCCCCGCTTCGCCGAACATCCGCGACCCCGCCGCGCCTTCCAGATAGTCGCCGTCGGCGCCGCCGCGCAGGACGTCTTCCCCGCCTTCGCCCTTGATCACGTCGGCGCCGCCACCGCCGAGGATTTCTTCTTTGGCGGCGGTGCCGACGATGTAGTCGGCGAACGGCGTGCCGATGATCCGCTCGAAGGCACCCTGCTGGACGAAGTCGTTGCCGCCGCCGAGGCTCGGTTCGTTGTCGATCGCGTTGGCGCCGGTCGGCGGTTCGCCGAGCCGCAGCCAGATGCCGCGTTCCCCTCCCGGCCCGGGGAAGTTGGCGGCGCCGGTCGGGTTCGCTTCGGCGGTGAAGCCGGGCGTCACCCCGGTGGCGAAGCTCAGCGTGTCGGTGCCGGCGACGCCGGTGTCGAAGATGTGGTCGACGGTCGCGTCGCCGCGCACGTAGTCGCTGCCTTCGCCGCCGTCGATCGTGTCGGCGCCGAAGCCGCCCGACAGCCAGTCGTCGCCGGTCCCGCCTTCGAGCCGGTCGTCGCCGATGCCGCCGTAGAGCCGGTCGTCGCCCGCGTTGCCGCGGAGGATGTCGTTGCCGCGGTCGCCGTAGACGATGTCATCGCCTTCGCCGCCTTCGAACGTCTGGCTGCCGACTTCGAGGTGGCAGCCTTCCGGGCACGGGGTCGCGGCGCCGGTCTGGCTGCCGACGATCACGTCGTTCCCCGGCCCGCCGTCGACGTAGGTGACGGTCGGCGGCACGACGATCGTGTCCGCGCAATCGGTCCCGACGATCACCGCCCCCTCGCGCTGCGGCCCTTCGGCGCAGGTGGGCGTCGGCAGCCCTTCGGCGATCTGGGCCGGGGACGGCTCCGGCTCCCCGGCCACGGCGCCGGGCGCCCCGACGAGCGCCGCGAGCGCGCAGGCGACGACGATCCATCCCCGGAGGCGACCCATACCTCTGAGATACCCGGCCGGGCCCGAACGACTCGGTCGGCCCTACTCCGGCGGGGTCTCGCCCTTCCAGTAGTCGACCTGGCTGTCGAGGTCGAAGAAGGTGCGGAGGCCGCCGCCCTCGGGCAGGCGCTCCGAGGCGCCGATCTTGTTGGAGTCGGGGTAGACGACGATGTCCGGCGCGCCGTTGGTGGAGACGGCGAGGAAGCGGACCTCCTCGTCGGTCGGGTTGGAGAGCTGGTGGGCGCCGCGCTCGCCGAGCGGGAAGTGGACCGCCTCGCCCGGCTCGAGCACCCGCGTCCCGGCCGGCGTGCGCAGGGTCGGCCGCCCGCTCAGCACGAAGACGAGCTCCTCGTCCGAATAGTGGAAGTGGTACGGGTAGGCCGACTCGCCGGGCGGCAGTTTCCACATGCTCGCGCCGATC
The DNA here is from genome assembly GCA_035547715.1 of Solirubrobacterales bacterium. Taxonomy (GTDB): domain Bacteria; phylum Actinomycetota; class Thermoleophilia; order Solirubrobacterales; family 70-9; genus VAYN01. The sequence continues at coordinate 13,514 of DASZUH010000146.1, read as the reverse complement.
CGCTCGCTGCCGAGCTCGTAGCCGACGCGGGCGCGGAACGCCTGGAAGCCGGGCGGTCCGCCGCGCTCCTCGAAGTCGGGGTCGAAGATGTTCGGCACGCGCGGGAGCTTAGTCACGGGCGGCCCGTTCAGGTCCGACTTGTAGTTTCTGCCGTCGATGCGCCTCGCCGGCACCCCGCACCGCCTCCTCACCCTGCTCGCGCTCGCCGCCCTCGGTGCGGCGCTGCTCGCCGGCTGCGGCGGCGGCAGCGGCGAAACCCGCCCCGCGCCGCCCGCCAAGGAGTTCCCCGAAGGCAAGGGCAAGACGATCTCCGAGCTCCTCCACGGCTCCGGCGCGACCCCCTCGAACCTCGTCATCGCCCCCGCCTCGGAGGTCTTCGACAAGGGCGTCGAACGCTATCCCTTCGGCGTCTTCACGGCGGGCCAGGAACAGGTCGACGACGTCGAGGTCGCCCTCTACTTCGCCAAGGACGCCCACGCGCCGGCGATCGGCCCGCTGCCGGCGAAGCTGGAAACGCTGCAGACGAAGCCCGCCTACCGCTCGCAGAACGGCTCCGGGCCGGGTGAGGCAAAGTCGGTCTACGTCGTCCCCAAGGTCGACTTCCCCGCCAACGGCTCCTACCTGGCGATCGCGATGATCAAGGGCAAGGGCGGCAAGCTCGAAGCGACCCGCCTCCCCTCCCCCGTCGTCGGCGAATTCCCCCGGGTGCCGAAAGTCGGCGAACGCCCGCCGAGGATCACCACGCTGACCGCCGCCGACGTCGGCAACGACCTGGAAAAGATCGACACCCGGGTGCCGCCCGACCAGATGCACAAGGTCGACTTCGCCGAAGTCCTCGGCAAGAAGCCGATCGTCCTCGTCTTCGCCACCCCGGCCCTCTGCCAGAGCCGCGTCTGCGGCCCGGTCGTCGACGTCGCCCAGCAGGTCGCAGACAAATACGAACCGGAAGCCGACTTCATCCACCAGGAGGTCTACGTCGAAAACGAAATCTCCAAGGGCCTCCGCCCCCAGCTGAAGGCGTTCCACCTGCCGACCGAGCCGTGGACGTACCTGATCGACTCCGAAGGCGTGATCAAGGATCGCCTCTCCGGCGCCTACGGGGTGGACGAATTGGAAGAAGCGATGAAGACGATCCTGCCTGGCTGAACAGCCGAAGTCGCTTCAGCCTTCGCTATCGTCAGCCGGGGTCCCCGCCTTTGGAGGAGCGGGGACGCAGTCATCGACGCCGCAAGGAGAGATATGAAGCACCGCTTGCCTGTTCTCGCACTCGTTCCCGTGCTCGCGGCCCTCGTCGGCCTCGCCGGCACCACCGCCCCGGCGCTTGCCAAGCCGGCGAAGAAGACGAAGCCGATGGTCTTCGAAGCGTGTCGCCACGGCTGCCACTACCGCACGATCCAGAAGGCGGTCGACGCCGCGGGCTCCTACGCCTACAAGAACCCGAAGGCGAAGGTGACGGTCGCGATCCGGCCGGGCAAGTACGTCGAAGGGGTCGTCATCGACGGCACCGAACGGAAGATGCGCTTCGACGGGATGACGATCGAGGGGACGAAGAAAGACCCGAAGCGGACGATCCTCGAAGGCAAGAACGCGAAGGGCGAACTGGGCGCGGCGCAGAACGGGATCGAGGCGATCAGCGTCGACGGCCTCGTGCTGAAGAACATGTGGGCGCGGAACTTCGAGTCGAACGGCTTCTTCATCCACGCGTCCAGCGAAGAAGGCCAGCACTGCAACGGCTACACGATGAACAACCTGCTGGCCTCGGGGAACCGCAGCTACGGCCTCTTCGCCAAGAACTGCTACGGCGGCAAGATGATCAACTCGGCCGGGTACCACCAGGGCGATTCCGCGTTCTACGTCGGCGAAACGCCGTGCGACAACAAGAAGTGGAACGTCTACAAGAACGAACCCTGCCAGGCGAAGCCGAAGTGGACGCTGCTGAAGAACGACAAGAGCTATGAAAACGTCCTCGGCTACTCGGGCACGAACTCCAAGTACGTGCGGATCATCGAAAACGCCTTCTACGACAACGGCGCCGGGATCGTCCCGAACACGCTCGACAGCGAGGGTTACGAGCCGAACGGCTGGAACGTGATCGAACGCAACGACGTGTTCTGGAACAACTACAACTACTTCCTCGCGGGCTCGGCGTTCCACACCGTCTCCGAGGGCCTCGGCGAACTCAGCGGCCAGACCGTCAACTACCCGACGGGCGTGGGGATCATCCTCTACGGCTCCGACCACAACGTGGTCCGTGGCAACCGGGTGTTCGGCAACTACAAGTGGGGCATCGCCTCCTTCTCCGGCCCCGGTGAAACGTTCATCGCCAACGAAGGCAACGAAGCCAAGAACGTCAACAACGAAATCGTCGAAAACGTGATGGGGCGCGAAGGGGCCGACCCGAACGGCGAATACGACATCTGGAACGACGACACCGGCGGCGGCAACTGCTGGGGCGCCAACAGCGCCAACTCGACGTTCGCCCCCGGCAATGGCAAAGTGCCGCTGAGCCAGATCTACCCGATCTGCCCGCAGGCGCCGATCGAATACGCGGCGGCGAAGAGCATCAACCTGGCGCCCGGCCTGCAGATCGCGAGCCTCTCGGAAACCGGCAACCCGGCGACGATCCTCGGCTACGCGGGCTCCTCGCCGGCGCAGAACCAGCAGTGCAGCTGGGTCAAACGGATCCCGACCCACCCCGCCTTCCAAGGCTACAAGCCGGTCGAAGTCCAGGCGAAGCCGGGTGAACTGACGTGCTGAGGCGGTCGCTGAAGGTCCTCGTCGTGGTGGTGGCGGTCTTTGCCCTGACGGGCGCCGCCGCCGCGGCGGCAAAGGCGCCGCAGAAGAAGGGCAAGCCGAAGGAAGTCACCGTCGCCGACTTCTACTTCAGTCCCGAAAAGCTGACGATCAAGGAGGGCCAGTCGGTGAACTGGGTCTGGGCGGAAGGCAACACCTATCCGCACGACGTCCACCTCAAGAGTGGGCCGAAGGGACTGAAGAACAAGGCCTCCTACTCGACCAAGACGACCGCGGTAACCGACGCCGAATTCGAAAAGACGTTCACGACGCCGGGGACCTACAAGTTCATCTGCACGATCCACCCCACGCAGATGCACATGACGATCATCGTCAAGAAATAGGCGGGGGCCGGGCATGGACATGGATCGGCGCGGGTTCCTGGCCCTCGGCGGCGGGATGTTCTTCTGCACGCTCGCCGGGCAGAAGATCAGTGCCGGCGAAGGGCAGATCGACGTCGACGCCCACGCCAAGGGGCTGGCGGTGCCGCCGAAGGTCGCGGCGGCCGAAGCGGCGAGGGCCGGGGGCGGACCGGCGGCGAGCGCCTCCGCCGTCGGCGGCCACCCCGAGGGCGCGCTCGGCGCCGGGACGGCCGAGCTCGCCGCCTTCACCATCAACGGCCCGGCGCGCGAGTACTGGATCCAGGCCGAGCCGGTCGAGTGGAACATCGTCCCCACCGGCGTCGACCAGATGATGAACATGCCGATCAAGGGCAAGACCAAGTTCACCGCCTGGGCCTACCGCGCCTACACGCCGCACTTCAAGGCGCCGCTCGGCCCGGCGAAGGTGCCGGGGCCGCTGCTCGAAGTCAGCGTCGGCGAAACGCTCGTGGTCCACTTCCGCAACAAGCTGAAGTCACCGGTGACGATGCACCCGCACGGGATCTTCTACTCCAACGAAATGGACGGCGGCTACAAAGGCAAGTTCACCGACCCGGGCGGCTTCGTCCAACACAACCGCACCTTCACCTACATCTGGGAAGCGAAACCGGGCACCGAAGGCACCTGGCTCTACCACGACCACGGGCCGATGGACCCGCTGCCGGTCTTCAAAGGGCTGTTCGGGCCGCTGGTGATCCGCGCTCCCGGCGAGCAGGCACCGGAAGCCGAGTTCTTCCTCGGCTTCCACTCCTGGGAACCGCCGATCACCGGCCTGAAGGAAAACTTCTCCTGCATCAACGGCCGCGCCTATGCCGGCAACACGCCGGATCTGCACGCCAAAGTCGGGCAGCGGGTCGGCTTCCACGTCTACGGGCTGGACAACTTCTTCCACACCTTCCACCTGCACGGGCACCGCTGGAAAGAACCCGACGGCTCGATCGTCGACACCAAACCCTTCGGCCCGGCGGATTCCTTCCGGTTCGAATTCGTCGAGGACAACCCCGGCCGCTGGTTCTACCACTGCCACGTCTTCACCCATTTCCACATGGGGATGAACGGTTGGTACATCGTCGACTAGCGCGGGTCGCCGCGCTGATCCTCTGCCTCGCGGGGCTGCTCTGGCCGGCGGCGGCGCTCGCCACCAACACCCGGGTCGGGATCTCCAACTACGAATGGACGATCAAGGAAGTCCACATCAACCTGGGCGAGAAAGTGACCTGGGAGTGGCTCGGCCCCGACCTGATGCATTCGGTGACGGGGGTCTCGCCGAATGCGGTGCAGTGGGACTCCGACGCCGGCAAAAGCGTCCCGATGCACGAAGCGGGCGACGAATACACGATCCAGTTCAACGAACCGGGTGAATACCTCTTCGAGTGCAAGATGCACTCCTTCGTCCGCGGCAAGGTGATCGTCTCCGACGTCCCCGGGGACCCGAATTCGAACCCGGGGCCGCCGCTGCCGCTGCGGATCGACCTGACGCCGCCGACCGTCGGCGAAGTGAAGCTGCACAAGACGAAGCTAAGCGGGACCAAGGGGACGCAGATGGAAGCCTCGATCAGCGAGGGCGGCTCATTCGAAGCGGAGTACTACCGGCTCAACTCGAAGGGCCGCCGCGTCTACAACGGCTACCAGGAATGGGACACCTACGTCGGCATCAACCGCTTCCGCCTGGCGGCGCGGTGGAAGCACTTCAAGGCGCGCCCGGGTCGCTACGTCGCGGTGCTGCGGGCGACCGACGAATCGAACAACACCTCGAAGCCGGTGACGAAGTCCTTCACGATCCTCGGCCCTCCCCCGCCGCCGACCCGGCGCCCCGGGATGGAGCCCTAGACGGTCCCAGCTGGGAAAGGGACGCGGCCGTCCCGTCCACGACCCGGGCGGGCTGTGGCCGTGGCCGGGACGGCCGGGTCTGCGGGAAGAGGTCACGGGTCCGTGCGTCCCGCGGGTGGAGATGCGCGGCATCCGCCACGAAGGCGCATGGTCCGTGGCAGGCCCCATGTTGATGGGCCGAAAACTCCCCTATATGGGGAGTTTTCGGCCCATCAACATGGCGTGCGCTCGAGACCGTGACGGGAGCGTGGAGTTCGTCGCGTCCCTGTGCCGCCTTCCCCGCGGAACCCCCACGTCCCGCCCACGAACCACGAGGCCCGGCCCCGAGCCCGACCCCGACGCCCGCGCCGCGCCTCAGCGGCGCTTACGCCCGCGGCCGCGGTGCGGTTTGCCGGCGTTCAGGAGGGTCTGCTCGGCGGCCTTCTCGGTCTCCTCGCCCATCGTGATCTGGAACATCGCCAGCAGCGCATCGGAGGCGAGCGGCCGCAGCCCCTCGAGCGCCTCCAGCACCTTGTGCCAGTCGTCTTCGGGACGGCCCGCCTTGTCGAAGGGCTCCCAGATCTGCTCGGTGAAGAGGTCGACGTAGGCGCGGGCGACCGCGTCGGCGTGCTCGTGCAGCTTCGCCGCCAGGGCGACCGCCGCCGCCGGGCTGACGCCGAACTCGATCATCCGGCTCGCGGCGCGGTGCAGGCGCGGGCTGATCACCTCGATATTGCCGTCGGCGAGGACCCGCAGCACGCCCAGCTTCTCCGCTTTGCGCAGTAGTTTCTCGTCGACCGTCTTCACCCGCCAGGCCTCGGCGAAGTCGGCGGGACCGAAGATTTCCGGGGTCTCGTCCTCGAACGGCGCACGCACGGCGCGGGCGAAGTCGACCATCTCCTTGGAGGAGCCGCCGGTGCTCTCGAGCACCCGCCGGATCGCCTCCAGGTTCAACCCCTCGGCCTGCATTTCGCGCGTCAGTTCGATCCGCGCGACGTGCTCCTCGTTGTAGTAGCCGGTCCGCCCCTGCACCTCCGGCGGCGGCAGCAGGCCGCGCGTCTGGTGGGCGCGGATGTTGCGGATCGTCATCCCGGTCCGCCGCGCCAGCTCGCCGATCGTCATCTTGCCGTCGGCGTTCGCCGCCGCCTTGCTCTCGCTCGCCATCACGGCATCGTAAGCGCCAGCCGCCGACCGTTCATCTCCGCCGCGCCGTCGGAGCAGAGCCAGGCGATCGCGTCGGCGACGTGCTCGACCGGGGTGAAGGTCGGGAACTCCTTGCCGGGGTTCTCGGCGCGCATCCGCGGCGTCAGCAGCGCGTCGACGACGACGATGTTGGCGGTCGCGCCCCCCGGCCCGAACCCGTCGGCATAGGCGAGCGTCCAGGCCTCGGCGGCGGCCTTCGCCGCGGCGTAGGCGGCGTTGCCGTTGCTCGGGTTCTGGGCCTGCTTGGCGGAGACGAGGACGAAGCGCCCGTGCGCGCTCGCGGCGAGCTGGTCGTGGAAGGCGCGCGTGGTCAGCTGCACGGTGCGGATCAGGAGCGCGTGCAGCAGGTCCCAGTCGGCGAGCGGCTCCTCGTGCAGCGGCTGCCCGCCGCGCCAGCCGCCGACCAGGTGGACGACCCCGTCGACCCGCCCGAAGCGCGCGACGAGCGCGTCGCGCCATCCGGCGACCGCGTCCTCGTCGGTGAGGTCGACCGCAGCGCCATCCCGGCGCCCGGGGTCGAGCCCGAGCTCCTCGAAGACCGCCGCGGCCTCGCCCTCGCCCCGGTTGGCCCCGGCGACGATCGCCCCCGCCTCGGCGAGCCGCGCCGCCACCGCGGGACCGAGCCCACCGCCGACCCCGGCGATCGCGATCACCCGGTCGGCAAGGTTCCCCGCGTCGGCCATGCCCCGCATCCTCCCGCATTCCTGTTCCATTCGGCGAGTGAAACCGGCGCTGCGCCCAACCGAGGAGGCCGACCTCGACTTCGTCGTCGCGCTCGAGGCCGGGCCCGAGGCGGCGCCGTTCGTCAAAGCGTGGCCGGTGGCGCGCCACCGGACGGCACTTGGCGATCCCGACATCGCCCACCTGCTGATCGTCGACGGCGGCGAGCCGGCGGGCTTCGTGATCCTCGCCGGAGTCGATGACCCGGACGACAACATCGAGCTGCGCCGCGTCGTCGTCGCCCACCCGGGCCGTGGCCTCGGCCGCGCCGCCCTCACCCTCGTCCTCGACCACGCCTTCGACCAGCTCGCCGCCCACCGCGTCTGGCTCGACGTCAAGCCCGCCAACGCCCGCGCCCGTCACCTCTACCGCTCCCTCGGCTTCGTCGAGGAGGGCATCCTCCACGACGCGCTCCGCACCGCGGACGGCCGCTACGAGTCGCTGATCCTGATGGCGAAGCTCGCTCCGAACCCCACGCCTCCCTGATCGGGAGACGTGGAGTCGAAGCGCCCGCTCAGCCGGTCGTCGTCGCGACCGGGGTGCAGATGGCGGTGACGATCAGGTTGATGCCGGCTTTGCCGGCATAGCCGATCGCGGTCCAGCCATTCCGTTCACCGGTCGGCGTCGATTCGAAGGAGGTGGCGAAGTTGGGTTCGCTCGTCGTCGCGCCTCCGCCGATCACCTTCATCCCGGACGGGCAGGTCGCCGTGGCGGGCGTCCCGGTTTCCGATTCGACCGGCAGGCCGACCGTCGAGACCACGTACTGGACGCTGTGGATGTTCGCGGCGCTGATGCCGGTCAGCGTAGTCTGGTTGATCTGGGTCGCGCCCAACGAACCCGATTTGATCTGCGCGCCGGTGATCGAGCCGGACTGGATCTGGGTGGCGCCGACCGCGCCGGCCTTGATCTTGGCGCCGGTCACCGCGCCCGACTGCAGCTGCTTTTCGGCCACCGCGTTCGCCTTCAGCTGGGCGTTGCCGATCGAGCTTGCCTTCAGCTGGTTGGTGCCGACGGCCTTCGCCTGCAGCCGGTTGCCGGGAATCGACTTCGGCGCGATCTGAGAGCCGTCGATCTTGCCGGCCGCCGCGTACACGGAACCGCCGAGCGCGAAGAAGAGCGCCAGCAGGGCGACCACGTTCGAGAACGTCAGGGACCTTCTTATTCTGGACATGCAGTCCTTTCTGAATCACGGCAGGGGCATGCCGCTTCAGACGAACCCCTGCCAGAGTCCGGTTTAGAAACGTCTGACCGGCGGAAATCTAGCTGACCGCCAAGACGAGTTCCTATCGTCAGATGGGGGAGAGAGGATTCGAACCTCTGTAGGCAGAGCCAACTGGTTTACAGCCAGTCCCCTTTAACCACTCGGGCACTCCCCCGTACGGGACGCAGCATTGTAATCGGGCGGCGCCGGGGCCGGCGGCGCGGCTCGGGTCGAGCGGCGGGCGCGGTCGGTCAGGCGGGCGGCGCGGCGCCGAGGCGGGCGACCATCAGCTCGTTGAAGCGCTGGACCGCCTTCAGCGGGCGGAGGAAGACGGTGAGCTCGGTGACGCGGCCCTCGGGGTCGAGGGTGAGGTAGTCGATCCCCTCGATCTCGAACCTGCCGTCGACGGTGGCGGCGAAGCGCAGGACGACGGAGTCCTCGCCGTGGACCTCGTCGAGATAACGGAAGTCTTCGAACACCTCGATCACGTTGCCGAGGACGACCATCGTCATCTCGCGGCCCTCGAAGCCCTTGAAGAGGATCGGGCTGTGGAGGACGACGTCCTCGGTCAGGGTCTCGCGCAGGAGGTCGAGGTCCTTGGTCTCGGCGGCGCGGCGAAACGGATGGGGTTCGGCCATCCGCCCACTCTAACCGCGCACCGGTGGGATACTGCGACCGGGATGCCGAGCGATCGCTTCGTGGCGAGGTTCACCAACACGATCGGGGCGCGGGGACTGCGCGCGATCGGCAGGCTGAACGTGCCCGCCTACCGGTGGAGCGGCGGCCGGATCGGCAACAAGGTCAACGACGGCCCCGTGCTGCTGCTGACGACGACGGGACGCAAGAGCGGCAAGCCGCGGACGGCGCCGATCCTCTATCTCCGCCACGGCGAGGCGATGGTCCTGATCGACACCAACGGCGGCAACGAGAAGCTGCCCGGCTGGTCGTGCAACCTGCGGGCGCGGCCGGTGGCCGAGGTCGAGATCGGCCGCGAGCGGATCAAGGTGACCGCGCGGGTCGCCGAGGGCGAGGAGCGAGCGGAGCTGTGGCGCGCCTGCGTCGCCCAGTACGCGGGCTTCGACGACTACGTCAAGTGGCTGAGGCGGACGCCGTCGGTCTGGGTGCTCGAGCCGGTGCGGGAGGCGCGGCGCGACGACGACGAATCCCACGCCGACGTCGGGACGACGCGGGAAACCGCCGCCGCCGCGGACGACACCTCCCCCAGCGACATCATTTGAGCGAGCGCCCCGAGAGCGCGGGGCGAGGCATCACGCGGCGGCGGCTCCTCGCCGGAGCCGCGGGCCTCGGCGCCGCCGCGCTCCTCGGCCCGGCCCACCGCGCGGGCGCCGCGGCCCGGGGTTGGGAACGGGGCGCGGATCGCGGTGGTCGGCGCGGGACTCGCCGGGCTCACGTGCGCCTACCGCCTGCATCGGCGGGGGATCGCCTCGACGCTCTACGAGGCCCATTCCGCCCGCGTCGGCGGCCGTTGCTGGACCGCGCGCGAGTTCGCCGCCGGGCAGACCGCCGAGCACGGCGGCGAGTTCATCGACTCCGCCCACCACCGCATCCGCGCGCTCGCCGCCGAGCTCGGCCTCACCCTCGACGACCTCGAGGCCGCCGCGCGCAAGCGGCCTGGCCTCCACCCCCGCCTCTTCCTCGCCGGTCGGCCGCGCCGCTTCGCCGCGGTCTACCGCGGCCGGCACCTGCTGGGCGCGCTCGCCCACGCCGACGCCCGCCGCATCGGCAGCTTCCGCTGGGACCAGGCGGGCCGCGCCGCCCGCGAGCTCGACGCGACCAGCGCCGCCGACTGGCTCGACCGTGCCCTCCCCGACCGCTCCCACCCCCTGCTCCGCCTCGCGGTCGAGCAGTTCATGGCCGAGGAGTACGGCCTCGACGTCGACCGACTCAGCGCGATCTCGATGCTGGTCGAGTTCGGCGGCCTCGGTCCCGAATCCGACGAACGCTTCCACGTCCACGGCGGCAACGACCAGCTCGCCTGGGGACTGGCCGAACGACTGCCCGCGGGGGCGCTCCAGCTCGACCACCCACTGAAGGCCCTGCGTCGGCGCGGCCCCTCCTACGCCCTCACCTTCGCGGGCACGGCCGCCGAGGCGCGCGCCGACGTCGTCGTCCTCTGCCTCCCCTTCCCCGCCCTGCGCCGGGTCGACCTGGACGGCGCCGGGCTCGGCGCCCGCAGGCGCCGCTGCATCGAGGAGCTGGGGATGGGCACCAACGCGAAGCTGCTCCTCCAGTTCCGCCGACACCTCTCCCACCACGATCGCTGGAACGGCGAATTCTACGACGAGGAGATCGACACCTGGTGCAGCTCGACCGACGAGCGCGGCCGCCCGTCCCTCCTCACCGTCTACTCCGGCGGGCGCTACGGCGCCGGCCGGCGCGGGCCGACCCCGCACGGCCCGGCGCCCCGCGCCCGCGTCCGCGAGGCCCTCGGCCGTATCTCCGGATCGGTCCCCGGCCTCGCCGCGGGCTGGAACGGCGACGCCTGGCTCGACCACTGGCCCTCGGACCCCTGGACGCACGGCTCCTACGCCGCCTTCGAACCGGGCCAGTACACCCGCTGGTGGGGTTTCGTCGGCCGCCCCGAAGAGCGCCTCCTCTTCGGCGGCGAGCACACCGCGCTCGCCGCCCAGGGCTTCCTCGAGGGCGCCGTCCGCAGCGGCGAGCGCTGCGCCGCCGAAGCGGCGCGGCTCGTCTCCTAGCTTGCTTCCCGGAGCATCTGCGCCTCCGGCAGGCGCTTCAGCTTTTTCAGCGTGTTGTTCTCGATCTGGCGGATCCGCTCGCGGGTGACGCCGAAGGTCCGGCCCACTTCCTCCAGCGTCAGCGGCTCGGCCCCGCCGAGCCCGTAGCGCAGTTCGATCACCTGGCGCTCGCGCTCCGGCAGCGCGTCGAGCGCGCGCCGCACGCCCTCCTTCTGCAGGTGCTCGCTCGCTTCCTCGAACGGCTCGAGCACCGCCTCGTCGGCGACGAAGTCACCGAGCTCCGATTCGTCCTCGTCGCCGACCGGTTTCTCCAGCGAGACCGGCAGCTGCGCCACCCGCAGGATGTCGCGGACGTCGCCGACCGGCCAGCGCAGCTCCTCGGCGATCTCCGCCGCCTCGGGCTCGCGCCCGAGCCGCTGCACCAGCTGCCGTTCGACGTGCGCCACCCGGTTCAGCTTCTCCACCATGTGCACCGGGATGCGGATCGTCCGCGCCTTGTCGGCGATCGCCCGCGTCACCGCCTGGCGGATCCACCAGGTGGCGTAGGTCGAGAACTTGTAGCCGCGCCGGTAGTCGAACTTCTCCACCGCCCGGATCAGCCCGAGGCTGCCCTCCTGGATCAGGTCGAGGAAGCTGAGGCCGCGCCCCAGATAGCCTTTCGCGATCGAGACGACGAGGCGCAGGTTGGCCTCGACCATCTGCCGCTTCGCCAGCATGTCGCCGCGCTCGATCCGTTTCGCCAGTTCGACCTCCTCGCGCGCGGTGAGCAGGTCGACCCGCCCGATCGAGCGCAGGTACAGGCGCAGCGAGTCGAGGCTCGGTTCGACCGTCAGGTCGAGTTCCTCTTTCTTCGACGAGCCGCCGGCGCCTTCGCCGGAATCGCCGCCGCCGCGCTGCTCCTTGTAGGCGCTGACGCCGTCCTCGGCGATCACGTCGACGCCGTGCTCGACCAGGTTGGCGTGGAGCTGCGAGACCTGCTCCTTGGTGATCTCCACCTCCTCGAGCGTGGACGAGATCTGCTCGTAGGTGAGGTACCCGCGCTCGCGACCGAGTGCGATCAGCCCGGCGAGCTCCTCGATCTCAGGCGCGCTCGCACCGCTCGTGTCGCGGTCAACGACTTCCACCGTCTCCATCGGTTCGATGATCGGTGCCTCCTATGAAACCCAGTTGCCCCGGTTCCCCCCGGACGCCGGCCCCGAAGCTCCGGCAGGCCGCGAATTATAGGCAGGGCCGTACTGCATAGGAGGCCGATGGACAGCGGCGACTACGCTTTGGCCATGGCGAACGAAACCAGTACCTCCACCCGCCCGGTCCCCGACGTCCAGTCCGGGCTGCCGGCCACCCAGGTCAGCCTCTCCCGGGTCGGCGTGACCGGGGTCGAGAAGGTGATCCGCGTCCGCGACGGCGCCGCCGACAACCTCTTCTACGCGGAGATGGAGTGCTTCGTCGACCTCGAACCGCGGCAGGCGGGCGTCCACATGTCGCGCTTCGAGGAGATCGTCGGCGAGGCGATCGACGAGGTCGTCCTCGGCGAGGCGTTCAAGGCCGAGGTGCTCGCCGCGCACGTCGCCGAGAAGGTGCGCGAGCGCCAGCACGGCCGGCGGGCCGAGGTCTCGCTGACGGCGCGGTACCCGGAGATCGTGGCGACGCCGGAGAGCGGCATCGACACGCAGGAGATCTACGTCCTCTTCGGCACCGCGGTCGCCTCGGAGACGGGGACGCGGACGCTGACCGGCGTGCAGGCCCAGGGGATGACCGCCTGCCCCTGCGCGCAGGAGATGGTCACCGGCCTCTCGCGCGAGCGGCTCGCCGCCGCGGGCTTCGACGAGGAGCAGATCGAGCGGATCGTCGCCACCGTCCCGATCGCCACCCACAACCAGCGCGGAATAGGCACCCTCCACATCGGCCGCCCCGATGGCGACGCCGACTGGATCGAGGCGCCGGAGCTGCTGCGGATCGTCGAGAGCTCGATGAGCTCGGAGATCTACGAGCTGATGAAGCGGCCCGACGAGATGGCGGTCGTCGTCAAGGCGCACGAAACGCCGCGCTTCGTCGAGGACTGCGTGCGCGAGATGATCCGCCAGGTGGTCGAGGGCTACCCCGACCTCCCCGACGACGCCTTCGTCATGGCGCGCCAGGAGAACCTCGAGACGATCCACCGCCACAACGTCGTCGCCGAGCGCCACGGCACCCTCGGCGAGCTCCGCGCCGAGCTCGCCAGCGGTACCCACTCGACCACTCACCTCACGATGCGAGAGTGGCTCGAGGCGGCGGGGGCGTAGGCCGGTCGGCACGCCGCGGCGCGCGCCGGGGTTCGGGGCCGCGGCGGCCGTCCGAGGTGCGTCCCGGGCGTCTCGTGGCGGCCCTGGCTGGTTGTGCCCGCCACGAGACGCCCGGGACGTGAGGGTTCCGGCGGGGAGCGGTCACAGGGACGGGAGGGAGTGCGGGCTTCCGTGACGGTTCTGCGAGGAACGTCACAGGTCCACATCAGGCCGGGGACGTCCGTGCACTTGTGCCCCCTATAGGCGGTACAAGTGCACGAACGTCGTGGTGGTTGATGTGGAAGTGGGACGGGACCGTGACCTTCCATGGGTCTTCGTCACGGACCACTCACCTTCGTGGCGGATCATGCGCTTCCCCGCCACGACCCTCACGTCTTCCCTCCCACTCCCCACGGGACCCGGCCTT
>DASZUH010000145.1:0-21225 GCA_035547715.1 Solirubrobacterales bacterium | reverse complement strand
ACGGCCGGGCGCAACTCGGACGGCCGCCTCCCCCGGGCGACAGCTTCAGGCGCTCCGACCCTTCCCCGGCTCCGCTCGCCCGCCCCGCCCGACCACCAGCGCCACGCGCAGGCGGCGCGTTGACCAGGTCGGGTGGCGGCGCAGGAGGGCGGCGGCGTGGGCGGCGACGCGGGGGGCGGCGAAGGAGGTGCCGCCGGGGCCGGGCGCCCAGGCGTCGACGATGCCGTTGCCGTGGTTGGAGTTCGCGGCGCGGGCGCCGCCGGGCCGAAGCTCGCCGACGCAGATGACGTTCGGCTGCGGCGCGCTGCAGGGGTCGCGTTCGAGGTCGGGCTCGGCGAGGTCGAGACCTTCGTTGCCGGCGGCGACGACGAAGAGGGTGTCGGGGGCGGCGGCCAGCGCTCGGCGGACCCGGCCCGCCCGGCCGCGGATCGTCTGGCTGATGTTGACGACCCGCAGGCCGGCGGCCGCGGCGCGGCGGATCTCCCGCGCCATCAGCCGCGGCTGGCCGGCACCCGAGCGGTTGACGTCGGCGAGGGAGACGAGGTGGACGCGCACGCCGCGCGCCGCCGCGGCGCCGCGCAGGACCGCGGCGACCTCGCCGCCGTGGCCGCCCGCCCCGCTCCCGTGGCCGCCCGCGCCGCCCGCGCCGATGCCGGAGTCGATCACCCCGACCGCGACCGCCCGCCCCGCCGCCGGCGCCGCCGCGTTCCCCCGCGGCGCCCCGGCGGCGACCCCCGCCAGCAAGGCGACGGTCGCCGCGAGGACGAGCGCGGGGCGCATCTCAGCCGGAGTAGCCGGCCGGGCTGGAGCCCGGGTGAATCGAGAGTTCGAACGCCTTGGTGTAGGTGCTGTAGAGCCCCCAGAGGTGTTCTTCTTCGACTTCCGGCAGTTCCTGCGTGACCCAATGGAGCCCCTGGTCCTGGATCGCCTTGCCGCCGACCGGCGGTTCGCGCCAGCCGCCGACCAGGTCCTGGAGGATTTCGGTGCTCGCTTCCGACCACTCACCCGGCCCGTAGCCGTCCGGGGTCTGCACGCCGAGGGCTTCCATCGCCGTCGGCAGGTTCGTGTGGACGCAGCCGTGGCTGCAGGTTTCCGAGGTCAGCACCCAGCCCTCCGAACTGCCCGCCGAGCCGCTCGGGTTGGCGGCGATCTCCATGAAGGTGCTCGCCTGGACGTCGCAGTGCTTGGCGAAGTCGAACGCCGCGAAGATCGGCGTCAGCTCGATGTCGAAGGCGTAGAGCAGCTCGTCCGCGGCCACCCCCTGCCAGTCGAGCCAGTGGCCGGCTCCCTGGCCGGTCGAGCCCTGCCATTCGGCCGCGTCGAAGAGGTTGCCGGAAGCCTGGACTTCGGCTTCGATCGTGCCTCCCACCCGCAGCGGTTCTTCTTCCGGGGTCGTGAAGTCCTGCAGGTCGGAGCCCTGTTCGCCGTTCGTGTACATGCAGAAGATCGGTTCGGAGGCGATCTTCACCGGTTCGGAGGTGTCGTTGCGAACCGTCAGCACCGCCGTTTCACCCTGCGGCCGGGCCCGGTGACTGGAGGCCATCGTGATCGAGGCGTCCTTCTCGTGCAGCGGGCGCTCCCCGTGCCGGACCGCGATCCGGTGGCGGACGTCGACCCGGACGAGCCGGCCGCGTTCCTTGCGGCCGCGGCCGAGCAGCCAGTGCGAGGTCCGCCGGTCGAGCCGGAAGCGGTCGACGACGACCGCCGTGCCGAGGATGTGGTGACGATGGACGCGCGTGTAGGTGACGCCGACGGCACGGCCGTGTTTCACCTTGCGCGCGACGTGCAGTGTCACTTCGGAGGATTCGAGGCCGGCCGGGGATCCGGAGAGCGCCTGCGTGTAGGCGACCGGGACGGTGACGACGGCGTGGCCGCTCTTCGTCCTGACCAGCTTGATCTCGCCGATCGAGGGCAGGTGGCCGCGACGGAAGTGGGGTGAGCTCGCGGCCGCCGCCGAGCCCGCGGCGACGAGGCAGACGAGGACGGCGATCGTTCCGACCAGGAACCCGAGGGCGGGCCGTCGGGGGCCGGGACTGGGTTGGTTCATTGCTGCGATCCGATCTTGGAAAGAGGTCCGCGGACCCCGGTTTGGCAAATCCACAGGAGGTTTGTCGACACCGGATCGAGATCCCTTAGCTCTGGCGGGAAATTGCTCACCGCCCCTTAAGTACGGGCGACTCGGCGTCGATCACGAGCGTGTGAGGAGCACGAGGGCCCATCTGCTTGACCTCCCCTGCGTGGGGTTGGCCGTGCTGGCGGTGGCGCTCGCCTGGGTCGGCCTCGCGGCGTTCGCCCCGACCCGGGCCGCCGCCAACGTGACGACCTACGTCCGCTCGACCGCCGACACGAGCGGCGAGCACCACTGCCCGGGGCCGGAATGCACGCTGCGGGAAGCGCTCGAGGCGACCGAAGAAGGATCGGGCAAGTACACGATCGAGCTCGACGTCGAAGGGACGATCAACCTCGACGGGAGCGAGCTGAAGATCGAGGACGCCCCCGAAGTGGCCATCGTCGGCCCCGGCGCCGACAAGCTGACGATCGACGCGCGCCGGGACTCGCGGGTGCTGCTGATCGAAGGCACCGAATCGGTGTCGATCAGCGGCGTGACGATGACCGGTGGCGAAGTCGAAAACTCGTTCTACGGCGGCGGCGGGATCCGCTCCGAAGAATCGGGCATGCTCGTCCTCGAAGGCGTCGCGGTCACCGGCAACGTCGCCCGCGAGGCAGGCGGCGGGATCGAGGTGCTGAACGGCGGCTTCGTCGCCGACGAAGCGGAAATCGTCGACAACCGCAGCGCCCACGGCGACGGCGGCGGGATCTTCCTCGGCATCACCGAAACGGCCGAAATCAAGCGGTCGACGATCGTGCGGAACCGGGCCTCGGACGACATGGGGGGCGGGATCGCGGTCGAACGGGGCACCCTCGAGGTGCGCGGCACCACCCTCGCCGAAAACTACGCCGAAGAAGCCGGCGGCGGGATCTTCTCGGAAGCCGAATACGAAGAAGTGAAGGTCGAAGGCTCGACGCTGACCGACAACTCCTCCGAACTCGGCGGCGGCATGTACATCGAGCCGGAACTGACGATGATCGGCACCTCGGTCACCGGCAACGAAGCCGACCGCTACGGCGGCGGGCTCTGGATCGCCGGTCCGACCACGATCGAAACCAGCACGATCGGCCGCAACCGGCTGCCCGACGACGAAGGGGAAGAAAACGAAGGCGGCGGCGGGATCTACATGAACGACGGCGAACCGCTGACGATCCGCACCTCGACGATCGCCGCCAACCTGGGCGGCGGCCTCTCCGACGAAGAAGGGCCGGCGACGCTGCGCAACTCGACCGTCGCCGCCAACGTCGGCGAAACCTTCCTCGGCGCCGGCCTGGAGGGAGAAGAATTCACGCTGACGTCGACGATCGTCGCCGGCAACACCAGCGAAGGCCAGGAGGCCGACTGCCTCGGCAGCGTCGACAGCGGAGGCCACAACCTGCTCGGCGAAGGGCCGGAAACCGAAGCGAGCGCCCACGCCGCCTGCGTCTGGTCCCATATCGATGCCGACCAGTTCGAAGCCGACCCCCTGCTCGCGCCGCTCGGCGACTACGGCGGCCCGACCGAAACGATGCCGCCCGCGAGCTGGCTCAGCCCGGCGATCAACCGCGGCTCCGCCCCGACCGCGACCGACCAGCGGGGCGAGCCGCGGCCGGTGCCGGAAGGCGAAGCATTCACCGACGTCGGCGCGGTCGAGGTGCAGGAACCGCGCCAACTCCAGGCGCCGTCGATCACGCCCTCGAGCCACCTCGCCGGCGGGCAGACGATCACCTGCGACCGCGGCGAATGGAGCGTCGACACGATCACCGACACCTCCTATACCTACGACTGGATCGCCGAAGGGCTCTCGATCGGCAGCGCCGAAACGCTGACCCTCGACCCCGCCGACGCGGGCAAGTCGATCACCTGCCGGCTCGAGGTCGACAACGGGGTGAAGACCGAGACGGTGACCACGCCCGCGGTCGAGATGCTGCCGGCGACCCCGCGGCTCGAACCCTCCTCGCTCAACTTCGGCCCGCGCCGGGTCGGCAGCGGCCCGACGTCGCCGCAGTCGCTGACCCTCGTCAACGAAGGCGGCACCGCGCTGACGGTCGAACTGGTGAGCGACGGCGACAACGCCGAGTTCCCGCTCGAAGCGGCGGCGTGCGTGGGCGTGACGCTCGGCCCGGGCGAATCGTGCGTCGTCGAAGCGGCCTTCGAACCCACCGTGGTCGGGACGCACATGACCACCGTCGCCGTCGCGACCAGCGTCGGCGGGGTCAGCGCCACGCTCGGCGGGACCGGCACCGAATCGAGCTTCGTCGCCATCCCGTCCTCGCTCGCCTTCGGGCCGGTGCCGGTCGGCGGCACGGCGTCGCTGACGGTCACCGTGACCGACGCGGGGTCGGCGTCCCTGGCGATCGGGGCGGCGGCGATCGAAGGCCTCGACGCGGGCGCCTTCGCGATCGCGAGCGACGGCTGCTCGCGATCGTCGCTCGAACCGGGCGAAGAATGCTCGCTCACCGTCGACTACGCGCCGACCGTGGCCGGCGGCAGCGTCGCCTCCCTCGCCTTCGGCATCGACCCGACCCGGGCCGTGCCGCTCTCGGGGACCGGGATCGAACCGCGCTTCGCGATCGCGCCGACCTTCCACGAGTTCGGCGAAGTGACGGTGGGGACGGCGAGCGCCGCCGAGGCCTTCGTCGTCCGCGACGAAGGGACCGGCCCGATGACGATCGGGACGCCGCGGATCGAGGGCGAAGGCGCGAGCCAGTTCGCGCTGGCGGCGGGCGGCGGGTGCGAGAAAATCACGCTCCAAGTGGGCGAAAGCTGCGTCGTCGAGGTCGAGTTCGTGCCGAGCGCGGTCGGGGCGGCCGAAGCGACGCTGACGGTGCCGGGGAGCGCCCCGGGCTCGGCCGCGCTGGCGGGGATCGGCAGGCCGGAACCCGAACGCCACT
The DNA here is from genome assembly GCA_035547715.1 of Solirubrobacterales bacterium. Lineage (GTDB taxonomy): Bacteria > Actinomycetota > Thermoleophilia > Solirubrobacterales > 70-9 > VAYN01. The sequence continues at coordinate 16,242 of DASZUH010000145.1, read as the reverse complement.
CCGAACCCGAACGCCGCGCCGAACCCGACGGGCGGGGCGAAGCCCCGCCGGCGGGTGGCGCGCCCGCCCCGGGGCCGGCCGCCGCCCTGCCGACGCGGGTGACGCTGAGCGCGCCGAAGGCCGGGATCACGGTCGGCCACGACGGCGTCACCCCGATCCGGCTGGCCTGTCCGGCGGGTGGCGGCTGCGCGGTCGCGGTCGAGGTGCTGCGCGGGACCGGCTCCGGCGGCGGCGTGCCGAGGCATCTCGGTGCCTGGCACGGCTCGATCGCGGCGGGCGCCCAGGGCACCTTCAGGCTTCGGCTCGGGCGCGGCGCCCGCCGCGCGCTCGCCCGCCACGGGAAGCTCCCGGTGATCCTCCGGACCACCGTGAACGGCACCGTCGCCAACCGGACGATCGTCCTGTGGGCCCGGGCCTCCTGACCGGCCGGACGCGCGCCCCTCAGGCGACGACGACGGCCTCGGCAGGGGGCTGGGACCACTCCGCCTCCGCCATCAAGGCGACGAACGCCGCCGCCTGCGGCGAGAGGCCCGCCCGGGCGTAGACGCTGAGCTCGCGGCCGACGGCGGGCAGGCAGCGCAGGACGCGGCCGCGGAGGTCGGCGGGGACGACGCTCGCCGGGACCAGGGTCGGGCCGACGCCCGCCGCCGCCAGGCGGGCCGCCGTCTCGACCTGGGAGGTGAGGACGACCGGGCGCGGGGTGAAGGGGCCGGCGGCGGCGCTCAGGCAGGCGCCGGCGATCAGGTCCGACATGCCGTTGTCGGAGTCGAACATCACCCACTCGCGGTCGGCGAGGGTCTCGAGCCGGATCGTCTCGCCGGTCGCCTGCTCGTCGTCGTCGGGCAGCACGACGACCAGCTCCTCCCAGCCGAACAGGGTCACCGGCCCGCGCCACTCGGGCGGCGGCGGCCCGATGCCGATGTCGGCCTCGCCCGCGGCGACGGCCTCCTCGGCGAGGCGGCGGTGGGTGAACTCGCGCAGCCGCACCGAGGTCCCCGGGAAGCGCCCGCGCCAGGCGTGGATCAGGTCGGGCAGGATGCCCGCCGCGATCGAGCGCACGGTGGCGATCGCGAGCTCCCCGCTGCGCATCTCGAGTGCCGCCCGCGCCGCCCGCACGGCCCGCCCGGCGGCGGCGACCGCGGTCCGCGCGTGGGGGAGGAACTCCTTGCCCGCCGGGGTCAGGCGGATGCCGTCGGGCAGCCGTTCCAGCAGCTCGCCGCCGAGCTCCCCCTCCAGCACCTTCACCTGCTGGGACAGCGAGGGCTGGGAGACGTGCATGCGCCGCGCGGCGCGCCCGAAGGAGCCCTCCTCGACGGCGGCGACCCAGTATTCGATCTGACGGAGCGTCGGCATCAGCGCCCCCGGCCCGATAGGCGCTGCCTATCGCCCACCCTGGCACAAGCTCTTGGACAAAGTCCGCCGTGGCGGCCAAGATCCCGGCCATGCGCTACGCCCACATCGCCGGATCCGACACCCCCCTCGCCGCGATCGAGGGCGATGCGATCGCGCCGCTCGCCGAGTCCGGCTTCGCGACCCTCGACGCGCTGATCGCGGCAGGCCCGGACGCCTGGGCCGCGGCCGGCGACGCCGCCCGGGGCGCGCTCGGCTCGGCGGCGGCGCGCCCCCTCGCCGACACCAGGCTCGCCGCCCCGCTCAAGGCCCCCTCGAAGATCATCGCGATCGGCCTCAACTACATGGACCACATCCGCGAGACCGGCCTCGCCCAGCCGCAGCGCCCGCTCGTCTTCGCCAAGTTCCTCAACTCGCTGTGCGGGCCCGGGGACGAGATCTGGTGGCCCGCCGGGCTGACCGAGAAAGTCGACTGGGAGGTCGAGCTGACCGCAATCGTCGGCGAGCGCATGCGCGACGTGGCGGTCGAGGACGCCCTCGACGGCCTGTTCGGCTACACCGCCGGCAACGACATCAGCGCCCGCGACCTGCAGTTCGCCGACGAGCAGTGGGTGCGCGGCAAGAGCCTCGACTCCTTCTGCCCGCTCGGCCCCAGCGTCGTCACCGCCGACGAGTACGGCGACCCGCAGGGCAAGGACCTCTTCCTGCGCGTCAATGGCGTCGCCAAGCAGACCTCCAACACCAAGGAGATGATCTTCGGCACCGCCGAGATCGTCAGCTTCCTCTCGCACAACTTCACGCTCGAGCCGGGCGACGTGATCCTCACCGGCACCCCCTGGGGCTGCGGCGGCTTCGCCGACCCCCCCGAGTTCCTCCAGGCCGGCGACGTGGTCGAGGCCGAGGTCGAGGGTATCGGCGTGCTCCGCAACCCCGTCGCCGGACCGCGCCAGGAGCGAGCGTCTGCATTTACCCCCGGTGAGGAGGGGTAAATGCAGACGGAACGCTGATCCCGTCACGCCCCGGCCGGCTCGATCGCGGCGAAGTAGGCGGCGGCCATGTCCTGGTCCTCGTGGCCGCCGAGCTCCATCGCCCGGGCCATCAATTCGGCCGCGGCGCCGATCACCAGGCCGCGCAGGCCCGCTTCGCGCGAGGCCTCGGTCACCAGGCGCGCGTCCTTGGCGCCGTTGGCGAGCCGCATCGCGGCGGGGTAGTCGTCATTGAGGATCATCCGGCCCTTGGTCTGGGCATAGCCGTTGTCGAGGGCGGTGCCCTCGATCCCTTCGAGGAAGCCCATGCCATCGAGGCCGAAGGTCTTGGCCAGCGCCATCGCCTCGGCGGTGGCGGCGACCGTGGTCATGATCCAGCCGTTGGTGACCATCTTCATGCGACTGCCGTTGCCCGCCTTGCCGAGCCGCACGACGCGGCGCGAGATCGCGTCGAAGAGCGGTTCGCAGCGGTCGATCGCCGCTTCCTCGCCGGACGCGAGCATGATCAGCGCCGCTTCTTCGGCCGGGACCTTGGACCCGAGCAGGGCGGCGTCGACCAGCGTCACCCCGTGCTCGCCGGCCAGTTCGACGCAGCGGTCGGCACCGGCGACGCCGACGGTCGCGCACTGGATCCAGATCGCCTCCTCGCCCAGCGCCGGCAGGAACCCGTCCGCGCCGGTGGCGAACGATTCGATCGCCTTGACGTCGGGGACGACGGTGACGACGAGGTCGGCCCCCGCCGTCGCCGCGGCGGCGGTCGGGAAGGCCTCGACCCCGTCCTCGGCCAGCCGCTCGGCATCGCTCGGCGGCACGCTCCAGCCGCGCACCGCCAGCCCCGCGCCGGCCGCGTTCCGCGCCATCGCCGCCCCCATGATCCCGGTGCCGAGGAAGGCGACGACCGGCCCGCCGCCCGCCCGGCCCGCCGCGCCCCCGGCGCTTCGCCCGCCCATCACTGCGCCGTGTAGCCGCCGTCGACCAGCAACCCGTGGCCGGTGACGAAGGCGGAGTCGTCGGAGACGAGGAAGAGCGCCGCCCGGGCCTGGTCCTCGGGCGTGCCGAGGCGGCCGAGCGGATGTGCCCCGACCAGCCACTCCTCGGTCCCGGCGGCGTCGCCGGTCGACTCGAACCATTCGTGCAGGAACTCGGTCGCGGTGCCGCCGGGGCAGAGCGAGTTGACCCGGATCCCGTCGCCCGCCAGCTCCAGCGCCGCCGACTTGGCGAAGTTGATCGCCGCCGCTTTGGAGACCGCGTAGGCGGCCGAGCCGCCCGCGCCGACGTGGCCGAAGGTCGACCCGAGGGTGACGACCGCGGCGTGGTCGGACTCGCGCAGCAGCGGGATCGCGTGCTTGGTCAGCAGGAACATGCTGTTGACGTTGACCCGCATCACGTCCTCCCACTCCGTCAGCGCCATCTCCTCGATCGGCGCCGCCGGGGCGATCCCGGCGCAGGTGACGAGGACGTCGAGCCCGCCGTAGAGCTCCTTCGCCGTCGTCATCAGCCGCCGCACCGCGTCCTCCTCGGTGACGTCGGCGCGGACGAAGCGCACCTCGCGGCCCACGTCGCGCAGTTCGCGCTCGATCATCCGGCCGAGCTCCTCGCGGCGGGCGCAGAAGACGACCCGCGCCCCTTCGTCGGAGAAGAGCTTCACCATCGCCTCGCCGATCCCGCGGCTGGCGCCGGCGACCAGGGCGACCCGTCCCTCGAGCCTCATGCTCATGCGATCAGCTCCCGCGGCGCCTTGGTCAGCGACTCGTAGCCGTCCTCGGTGACCAGCAGCACGTCCTCGATCCGCGTCCCGACCTTGCCCGGGATGCCGAGGCAGGGCTCGATCGTGATCACCTCGCCGGCCCGCAGCGGGCTGCGATCGTTCCAGAAGTCGGGGATGTCGTGGATGTCGAGCCCGGTCGCATGGCCGAGCAGCGGCGAGAGGATGTCGGCGACGCCCTCCTCCGCGGCGACCGCCTTGCAGACGTCGTTCAGCTCCCCGGTCGAGATCCCCGGCCTGATGTTCTTGATCACCTCGCGGTTCATCAGCAGCGTGGCGTCGTAGTAGTGCTTCATCTCCGGCGTCAGGTCGGACTCGTCGCCCGCCAGCCGCATCCGCGCGATGTCGCCGCAGTAGCCGTCGTAGCGCGGCAGCACGTCGAAGATCATCCAGTCGCCGCGCTCCAGCACCTTCTCCCGCGAGGGCAGGCAGACGCCGGTGCCGAAGCTCTTGGTCGAGCCGATGATCGGGTTGCCGCCCGATTCCATGTCGCCCATTTCGAGCGCGACGATTTCGGCGGCGAGCGCGCACTCGTGCTCGGTCGCCCCCGGTCGCACCGCTTCCATGCCGGCGATCGCGGCCGCGTCGGCGACCTCCTCGGCCTTGCGCAGCCGCTCGATCTCGTACGGCGACTTGACCCGCCGCACCTCGGAGATCAGCCGCGTTTCCACCAGTTCGGTGGCTGGCGCCGCCTCCTTCATCGCCAAGTAGTGGACGACCGGGAAGAGGTGCCAGTTGTCGATCCCGACGCGTTCGTAGCCGCGCTGCGCGATCACCTGGCCGATGTCGGCGCCGAGCGCGAAGGTCGAGCCGGCGTCCTCCCAGGGCGAGATCTCGGCCACCCGCGGCGCGTCCCAGCTCTGGTCGGAGCGCAGCAGCGGCTCGCCCTCGACCGGGATCAGCGCCGCGCAGGAGCCGAACATCGCGTACTCGTCCCCGCTGACGTGCTGCCAGCCCGCGAACCGCGTGTAATAGCCGGTCAGCCAGCGTACGTTCGCCTGCGTCTTACAGGTCGAGAACGCCAGGATGGCGTCGAAGCCGGCGTCTTTCGCCGCCGCGCGCAGCTTGGCCAGGCGGGCGTCGAGCTCGTCTTTGGGGATCGTTGACATCTACTCCTCCTCCTTCGGGGGTGGGGGTGGGGGCTCGCCCGCGGAGCCGACGGCGTCGCGGAGGATCACCGTGACCGCGCGCGAGCGCCCGTCGGTCGGATTGACGTAGCGGTGGGGCAGGGAGGAGGGGAAGAGCATGCTGTCTCCCACCTCCAGGGCGTAGGTCTCGAAGCCGACGTGGATCTCGAAGCGCCCCTCGAGGACCAGCACCATCTCGATCCCCGGGTGGCGATAGAGCTCGTCGTCGGACTCGGCGTAGGGCGCGTAGTCGAGCTCGAGGAACTCGACGTCCTCGAGCGAGCGCGGGGTCAGCCGTTCCCAGGTGACGCCGCCGCGGATCGGCACGCTGGCGCGCTGGTCGTGGCGCACCACGTACATCCCCTCGCGGGCGGGCGCCGGCATCGCCTCGATCGGCTCGCGCACCGGCCCGCCGGCCGCCTGCACCGAGGCTTCGTGCGCCTCGACCACCGGCGAGGGCGCCCCCCGCGGATCCTCCGCGTCGTCCTTTTTCTCCGGCGGCGTGAGGAAGGCGTCGACGGTGACGCCGAGGGCCGCCGCCAGCGCGAACAGGGTGCCGACCGAGGGCAGCGTCTGCCCGCGCTCGATCTGGCTGATCATGCTCGGCGAGACGCCGACTTTGCGCCCCAGCTCCGACATCGACATCGAGCTCTCCCGCCGGCGTTCGGTCAGCGCGTGGCGGATCGCCTCGATCTGGCGCTCGGCGACCGCGTTGAAGTTGTCGGCCTCGGCGCTCATCGCTCGCCTCCCGCCCCGGCCGGCGCCGCCGCGCTGCCGGAGAACCCGAGCCGCAGGTTCTCCGCCGCCTTCGTCGTCCGCCACCAGCGCAGCAGGTGGGGGGCGTCGACGATCACCACGACCAGCAGCAGGCCGCCGGTGACCAGGTAGGTGACGTAGGCCGCCGACCCGGTCACCGCCAGCGCCTCGTTGAGGAGGGCCAGGCAGAGGACGCCGCAACCGATGCCGAGCGGGTTGCCGCGCCCGCCGGAGAGCGAGACGCCGCCGAGCAGCGCCGCCGTGGTGGCAAAGACGAGCGGGGCGACGGTGCGGTTCGGGGTCGCGTAGGCGAGCGAGTAGGCGAGCAGGGCGCCGGAGAAGGCCGAGATCGACGCCGACGCCATGAAGGTGCCGATCACGATCCGGTCGACGCGGACGCCCGAGGCGCGGGCGGCCTTGCGATCGGAGCCGATCGCCCGCACGTCGCGGCCGAGCCAGGTGAAGGCGAAGACCGCGGCGATGACGAGGAAGATGCCGATCGCGATCAGGCTGCGCTCGGTGAAGACCGTGGCGATCGGTTCATTCAGCTTCAGCGTGAATTTGATGTCTTTGTAGTTGATCGATTTCGAGTTCGAGAGCACGTAGACCAGGCCCAGCAGGGAGATGAAGCCGCCCAGCGTCACCGGGATCGAGCTCATCCGCAGCTTCGCGATCACCCAGCCCTGGACGAAGCCGACCAGGAGCCCGGCGGCGACCGCGATCGCGGCGCCGAGGGCGGGCGCGCTGCCGCCGGTCTTCACCGCCAGCATGCCGCCGAGCAGGTAGGTCGAGGAGACCGAGAGGTCGTACTCACCGATGATCATCGTCAGCCCGAGCGCCAGCGAGACCAGGCCGATGCCGGCGAACGAGGTGAAGACGTCGGTGATGTTGGCGGTGCCGACTTCACCGCTCGCGTATTGCGGCAGCAGCGCGAAGGCGATCGCGAAGACCGCGAGGATCAGGAAGGGACGGAGGGCGGCCCCGCGGAAACGGAGGACCTCCGGCAGGCGGGAGCTCACGACTCCGCCCTCATCCGGTTGAGGCGCGCCAGGACGACTACGGCGAACACGACGACTCCTTTCACGAGTATCTGGATGCCCTCGCTATATCCCCGCAAGAGCAAGATGTCCGAGATCATCGCGATCAATATCGCTCCTCCGAGCGCCTGCCAGACCGAGCCGCGCCCGCCGGTGATCGCGATCCCGCCGACCACCGCGGCGGCGATCGCATCGTAGGTCTGGGTCCCTTCGATCAGGAGCGACCCGGATTCGTTGAAGGCGCCGAGCTCGAGCCCGGCGAAGGCGAAGAGGAAGCCGGCGATGCAGAAGGCGCCGATCACCACCCAGGCGGTGCGGATGCCGGCCGCCCGGGCCGCCTCGATGTTCTCGCCGACCAGCTTCAGCTGGCGGCCGAAGCGGCTGCGACGCAGGTACTGGTCGAGCACGACGACGGTGCCGAAGAGGATGTAGATCGGCACCGCGAAGGTGAAGATGTGGCCGTTCAGCCAGGTGAAGCTGGTGTCGCCTTTGGGCGGCAGGATCGTCGCCCCCTTCGAGGCCCAGAGGGCGACGCCCTGGATCAGGCCGGCGGCGCCGATCGTGACGATGATCGTGTTGGCGCCGATTCCGCCGACGAGGAAGCCCTGGATCGCGCCGACGACGACGCCCATCAGCAGGGTGACGACGAAGGCGAGGACGATCCCGTGGGGCAGCAGGGCGAGGAAGACCATCGCCGCGGCCGCCGCGGTCGAGCCGACCGCGAGCGAGAAGAGGTTGCCGCTGATCATGATCAGCGCGGTGCCGACGGCGACCATGCCGACGAAGGCGACCGAGGAGAGGATCGCCCGCACGTTGGTCATCGTGAGGAAGCCGTGGGTGTCGATCGCGCCGAAGACGATCAGCGCGGCGAAGAGTGCGATCGCCCCGTAGAAGACGCCCTGGATCGCGGTTTCGCGCGAGTTGCGGGTGGGCGTGCGCAGCGGCCCGGGGCCGGTCGGCGCGGTGGCGACGTCGGTGCTCACGAGGCCACCTCCCCGCGCTCGTGGCTCATCGTCATGTCGGCGGAGATCAACTCCGCGTTGGTGTCCTCGCGGGCGAGCGAGGCGACGATCCGGCCGCCGAACATCGTCACCACGTGGTCGGAGAGATCGAGGATCTCGTCGAGCTCGGTGGAGGCGAAGAGGACCGCGACCCCGGCCAGCGCCGCCTGGCGGATCAGCTGGTGGATCTCGGCGCGGCCGGCGACGTCGACGCCGCGGGTCGGCTCGTCGAGCAGGAGCAGCTTCACGTCGGGGCGGTCGAGGCAGCGGCCGAGGAAGACTTTCTGCTGGTTGCCGCCGGAGAAGTGTTCGACCGTGTCGTCGATCCGCCGCGGGTCGACCTTGACGAACTCGACCAGCCGCCGCGCCGTCGCCTTCAGCTCGCGGCCGCGGATGAAGCCGCCGCGCGAGAGGGCGCGCAGGCGGGTGGCGACGAGGTTCTCCTCGACCGACTTTTCGAGGAAGAGGCCCTCGCCCTTGCGGTCGTTGGAGGCGAAGGCGACGCCGGCTCCGAGCGCCGCGGCGGGGGAGCCGAGCCGCACCGCCTTGCCGTCGAGGGTGAACTCGCCGCGGGCGTCGGGCTCGAGGCCGGCGAGCGCGCGCAGCACCTCGCTGGTGCCGGAGCCGATCTGCCCGGTGAGGCCGACGATCTGGCCCCCCTTGACGTCCTGCGAGAAGTCGACGACGGCGGGCGGCACGCGCAGCCCGGAGATCGCGGCGCCCGCCCCGGCGGTGACGCGGGCCGCGTCGGAGCGCTGCGGCGGCGGCAGCTCTTTGCCGATCATCATCTTGATCAGCTCCTGGCGGTGGCCGATGTCGGCGCTGCTGCGGGTGGAGACGACGCGGCCGTCGCGCAGCACGGTGACGCGGTCGCAGAGGTCGAGCACCTCGTCGAGGCGGTGGGAGACGAAGATCGTCGAGCGGCCTTCCCGGACCAGCTCACGGACGACGGCGAAGACGCGTTCGATCTCGTTCTCCGAAAGCGTCGCCGTCGGCTCGTCGAGGATCAGCACGCGGGCGTCGCGGCCGACCAGGCGGGCGATCTCGATCAGTTGGCGCTCGCCGATCGAGAGCGCGGAGACGGGGCTGCGCGGGTCGACCCTGAGGCCGATGCGCTGCAGCAGGTCGCGGGCGCGGCGGCGCACGGCGCCGGGCCGGCGCAGCAGCGAGAGGTCGAAGTTGCCGAGGAAGAGGTTCTCCTCGACCGACAGGTCGGGGGCGAGCGCCAGCTCCTGGTCGACGATCGCGAGGCCCTTGGCCTGCGAGTCGAGCGGGGTGCGGAACTCGACCGACTCGCCCTGCATGACGATCTCGCCGCCGTCGGGGCGGACCTGGCCGGTGAGGATCTTGACCAGCGTCGACTTCCCCGCGCCGTTGTGGCCGCAGAGGCCGAGGATCTCCCCGGTGCCGAGGTCGAGCGAGGCGTCGTCGAGGGCGCGCACCGCGCCGTAGGTCTTCGAGACGCCGCGCACCGAGAGCATCGGGGCGGTGGTGCCGGCGGCGGCCGCGGACGCGCCGGGCTCGGCCTTCGGGTTCGCGTTCTCGTTCTCGGTCATCGGGATCTCCTCCATCCGTCGGATCGAAAGGTGGGTGTGCCGGGGGTGAAGAGGGGGTGCCGCGGGACCCTGGGGGCAGGGCCCCGCGGCCGCTTCAGTCCGCCTGGATGCCCTGGCTCAGCTGGGCCATTCGGCGCATTGCGGAATGAACTTTTTGTAATTTTCCATCGTGAAGCGTTCCTCTTCCACGGTGGTGTTGTGAGGCACTTCCTTGCCTTCGAGGAATTCCAGGATCTTTTCCGCGGCCGCTTCCGATTCGACGATCGGTGACTGGGTCGCGTTGCCCCAGAGCTCGCCCTTTTCCATCAGCGGGATGCCGGTGGGGGTGCAGTTCGACGCGGTGACGATCGTGTCGCCGGGCTTGTCGCCGACCTTCACGCCGAGCTGGCCGGCGGCCTGGATGATGCCGCCTGCCATGTAGTCGGCCATCCCGTAGGCACCCTGGACGCCGCCCTGGCTCTTGTACTTGGTGAAGAGCTGGAGGGCGATTTTGCTCGATTCGACCGGGTCCCAGTTACCGTCCTGGGGCGTCTCGACTTCGAATTCCGGGTGTTCGGCCATCACTTCTTCGAAGGCTTCCATCCGGTCTTCGACGATCAGCGTGCCCATCGTGCCGGTGATCACGATGACCTTGCCTTTCTTGTACCCGGCCTTTTCCATGCCTTCGATCAGGTTTTCGGCGGCGAATTTGCCGAGTTCGTGGTTGTCGGCGACGATCTCGAAGTCGACGTATTCCTCGCCTTCTTCGCCGAGGCGGGCGTCGAGGTTGGCGGTCGGGATCCCGGCCGCTTTGGCCCGGGCGAGGGCCGGGACGATCGCGTCGGCGTTGGAGGCGAAGACGGCGATCAGGTCGGGTTTCGAGGCGATCGCCTGTTCCATGTGCTGGTTCTGAAGTTCCGGTTCGAAGTTGTCGGAGAGCTGGGTGACCTTGACCCCGCGTTCACCGAGCAGTTTCTTCAGGTTTTCGTTGTAGGCGTGGCAGTAGACGTTCGGCTCGCAGGTGACCAGCGAGACCGTCTTGCCTTCGACCGATTCGCCTTCTTCGCCACCGCTGGACGCGCCTTCACCTTCGCCGCCTTCTTCTTTGGCCGCCGCGGTTTCTTCGCTGCCGGCGGCGCCGCTTTCTTCGGCGGGCGCGCTGCTGCCGCCCGACGAGCTCGACGACCCGCCGCCGCAGGCGGCGACCAGGGCGGCAAGGACAAGAACTCCAAGACCCAGCGCGAACAAACGAAGCCACGTCTTCTGGCGTGGACTGCTGCTCCTCATCTCTCCTCCATTGTTCTTTTACCCAGGCTTCTGGAGAAGGGCAGATTGACCCCCACGGGGCCGCTCTCTCTCCAGCGCTATTTAAAACGGGTACCAGATGTGAAGTGCGAGTGCAAGTCTTGCTTCAAATTTCAATCTGTGCTTACACTCTCACTGCAAACTGCAGTCGACTGGAGGAGCAGAGCACTTTGAGTCCGAACGACCATCAGCTCACGCCTACGGGGAAGAATCTGGATCTTTCTTTCCTGCAAAAACCGCATGAGCACGACCCGCGGCGCATCTACAGCACGACCGGGACCGATTGGCAGGCCCGGGTCGATTTCGAACGGATGCGGCAGGACCGTCTGGCCCGCGCCCGGCTGAAGATGGAGGAGAACGACCTCGGCGCCGTCGTCTGCTTCGTCGGCGAGAACGTCCGCTACATCACCGGCGTCTTCCAGGGCAACTGGAAGAACAACATCTTCATCCGCTACTGCGTGCTTCCCCGCGGCGGCGACCCGGTGCTGTTCGAGACCGCCGGCTCCGACCTCGAGTGCGCGAAGATCGACGCTCCCTGGCTGAAGGGCAACATCCGCCCGGCGATCACCTGGAAGTGGTCGGAGACGGCCGAGGAGATGATGGCCGACAAGATGGTTCGGTCGGTCAAGGATGTGCTCGCCGAGAACGGCGTCGAGAACGAGAAGATCGGCATCGACATCTACGACCCGAGCGCCGCCGCCGCCTTCGAGAAGGCCGGCGTCAAGACCACCAGCGCCTGGCCGGTGATGTCGAAGGCCCGCGTCGTCAAGACCCCGGACGAGCTCGAGTGCCTGAAGATCTCCTCGGCGATCGGCGACACCTCGTTCTGGAAAATCGAAAACGAATGGCTGAAACCGGGCGTCAAGGAGTCGTTCATCACGGCGAAAGTCAACGAGTACCTGTACGAGCAGGGCTTCGACTTCGTCTACGACATCATCGTCGCCTCCGGCGGTAACACCAGCCCCTACCGGCGCTGGCACACCGACAAGGTGATCCGCGAAGGCGACCTCGTGATCGTCGACCAGAACGCGGTCGGCCCGGGTGGCTACTTCGTCGACTTCGTCCGCACCTTCAAGTGCGGTGGCGGCAAGTGGACGGAGAAGGAAAAGGATCTCTACAAGGAGTGCTACGAGACCATGTACGCGGCGATCGAGATGATGAAGGCGGGTAACACCACCGCCGAAGTCGCCGAGAAACTGCCGACGTACGCGGACGACGAGTTCGGCACCGTCACCCTGCAGCAGTTCGCCCACTCGATCGGCCTCTCGCTCTACGAGGGCATGTGGATCTCCCGCGCCTACTCGCTGGATTACCCGGTGGAGCTGGAGGAGAACATGTACTTCGCCGCGGAGACCTTCGCCGGCCATCCCGGTCTGGAGCAGACCGTGCGGCTGGAGGAGAACCTCCTGGTGACCAAGGACGGGCCGGTGATCTTCACCAAGCACCCGTTCTACGACGAGATCCTCGCCGCCTAGTCAGATGGCGAAGAAGGTCCTCGTAACCGACCACGTCTTCGGCGGCCTGGAGATCGAGCGCGAGACGCTCGAGCCTCTGGGCGCCGAGGTCGTCCTCTCCGCCACCACCGACGAGGCGTCGCTGGCCGAGCAGGCCGCGGGCGCCGACGCGCTGATGGTCTGCTTCGCCCGGCTGACCCCCCAGGTCCTCGAGGCGGCGGCCGGCAACGGCTGCAAGATCGTCTCCCGCTACGGGATCGGCATCGACAACATCGACGTCGCCAAGGCGACCGAGCTGGGCATGCAGGTGACGAACGTCCCCGACTACTGCCTCGACGAGGTCGCCGACCACGCGCTGGCGACGATGCTGGCGCTGGCTCGTGAGGTCGTCACCGGGGCGAACGTGGTGCGCGGCGGCGGCTGGGAGATCCCGCACGGGACCGTCCACCGGATCCGCGGCCGGCGGCTGGCGCTGCTCGGCGTCGGCCGGATCGGCCGGCGGGTGGTCGAGCGGGCGCTGCCCTTCGGCCTCGACGTGGTCGGCTACGACCCCTTCCTGAACGAGGAGATCCCGGGGCTGACACGGGTCGACACCGCGGCCGACGCGGTGCGCGAGGCGGACTTCGTCTCCCTCCACGCGCCGCTCACCGAGGAGACGCACCACATCGTCGGCAGCGAGCTGATCGCGGCGATGGAGCGGGCGCCGATCGTCGTCAACACCTCGCGCGGGCCGCTGGTCGACTGCGAGGCGGCCCTCGGCGGGCTCGAATCGGGGAAGCTTGGGGGCGTGGCCCTCGACGTGACCGAGCCCGAGCCGCTGCCCGACGGCCACCCGCTCCGTACCCACCCGCGCGCGCTGGTCACCCCGCACATGGCCTTCTACTCGGTCGAGGCCGAGGCCGAGCTGCAGTCGCGCGCCGCCGACGAGGTGGCCCGCTACTTCCGCGGCGAGGCGCCGCGCAGCCCGGTCAACAGCCCCGCGTGATGGCGCCGCTCGACACCCCGCCGGCGGCGATCTACCCGGACCTCCGCGGCAAGGTCGCGGTGGTCACGGGCGGGTCGAAAGGGATCGGCGCGGCGACCTGCGAGCTGTTGGTCGCCAACGGGGTCAAGGTCGCGGTGGTGAGCCGCTCCCGGGGCCCGATCGACGCGCTGGTCGAGAAGCTCGGCGCCGAGAACGCGATCGGGATCAGCGCCGACGGCACCGACCCGGCGGAGCTCGACCGCGTCCGCGAGGAGACCGAGGAATGCTTCGGCCCGGTCTCGCTGCTCGCCCCGTTCGCGGGCGGCTTCGGCGCCTTCACGCCGGTCGCCGAGATGTCGCTGGAGGAATGGCGGACGGTGATCGAGGACAACCTCACGTCGACCTTCATCGCCGTCAAGGCGTTCCTCGGCGGGATGCTCGAGCGCGGCGAAGGCTCGATCGTGACGATGTCCTCGATCTCGGCACGCTTCCTCGACAAGCTGACCCAGGCCGCCTACGCGGCCTCGAAGGCGGGGGTGGTCATGTTCACCAGGCACCTCGCCCAGGAGGTCGGCGAGCAGGGCATCCGGGTCAACAGCGTCGCCCCGGGGACGACGATGTCGGAGCGGATCGAGCGGATCATGGACGAGGAGGCGATCGAGCGCACCAAGCGGCTCTCGCCGATGAACCTGATGGGGATGCCGGAGGACACCGCCAACGCGACGGTCTTCCTGCTCTCCGACGCGGCGCGCTGGCTGACTGGGGTGACGATCGATGTCAACGGAGGAAGGGTGATGTTGTGAGTGGTGCCACTGAATTGCTCGACGCGCTCGCCGGAGTCGTCGACGCCGACATGGTCGTGACCAACGGCCGCATCGTCGACGTCCACAAGAAGGAAGTTCGCGACGGCGGGATCGCGGTCAAGGCCGGGCGGATCATCCGCGTCGGCGAGGTCGAGTCGCTGGTCGGGCCGGGCACCGAGGTGCTCGATGCGCGAGGCCGTTACCTGACGCCGGGGCTGGTCGAGGCCCACGCGCACAGCTACCACGCCAACCTCAACCTGACCGAGTACGCGAAGCTCTGCCTCTCGCGGGGGACGACGGCGGTCGCCGAGTCCTTCTACGGGCAGGGGCAGATCCGCGGCAAGGAGGCGGTCCGCTTCTTCTACGAGGAATTGCGGCGGACGCCGCTGACGCTGCTCTTCGTCGTGCCGGTGCTCGCCTACCTGCAGAACCTCGAGCTGGGGCTGGCGGCGACGCCGGGGACGGTGAGCGGCGACGACCTCTTCGAGATGCTCGACTGGGAGGGCTGCGTCGGGCTCGAGGAGCCGCCCTACATCCCGGTCGCCGAGCGCGACCCGGTGATCGTGCGGCTGATCGAGAAGGCGCTCGCCCAGGGTAAGGTCGTGATGGGCCACGCCGCCGGGCTGACCGAGGCCGAGCTCGACGGGTACGCCGCCTTCGGCATCACCGGCGACCACGAGCAGCTGACCGCCGAGGAAGCGGTGCAGCGGGTCGAACGGGGGATGATGGTCGCCACCCGGGAAACGCCGATCGCGCGCAACCAGCGCGACGTGCAGCGGGCACTGACCGAGCTCGGCGCCGACCCGGCGATGTTCATGTTCTCCTCCGACGTCCCCGACGCGGTCACCTACGCCACCGTCGGCCACATCGACGAGTACATCCGGATCGCGGTCGAGGGCGGCGTCGACCCGGTCGACGCGGTCGCGATCGGCTCCTACAACACGGCGCGCTACTACCGGGTCGACCACATGGTGGGGGGCCTGGCGCCGGGCCGGCAGGCCGACATCCTGATGGTCGGGGACCTCGAGGCCTTCGACGTGCAGACGGTGATCGCCAAGGGGACGGTGGTCGTCGCCGACGGCGAGCGGGTGCATCGGTTCCAGCGGCCGGTCTACCCGGCGTTCCTGCGGGGGACGGTCGGGCTGAAGCGGCCGGTCGAGGTCAGGGACCTGGCGGTGCGGGCGCCGGCGGGGCGGAGCGAGGTGACGGTGCGGGCGATCGGCGCCGAGTCGCTGCTCTCCGACGAGCGCCGCTTCACGCTGCCGGTCGCGGCCGACGGCACGGTCGCCGCCGACGTCGAGGGCGACGTGCTGAAGGTGGCGATGTGGGACCGCTACGGCCGCTGGGCCGAGCCCGCCGTCGCCTTCATGCAGGGCTTCGGGCTGCGGCGCGGGGCGATCGCCACCTCCTACAACCCGTTCTATAACAACGTGATGGCGCTCGGCACCAACGACGCCGACATGGCGCTGGCGGCGAACACGGTGGACGAGCTCGGCGGCGCCTTCGTCGCCGTCGCCGACGGCGAGGTGCTCGGCTCGGTCGCGCTGCCCCTGGTCGGGCTGCTCTCCGACGGCGATTCTGACGAGGTCGTGCCGCAGCTGGAGCGGCTCTACGCCCAGGTCGCGGAGGAGCTGGGTTGCAAGATCGAGTGGCCCTTCCATAACTTTGCCTTCACGGCGGTCGTCGGAGAGCTGCCGATCTTGAAGATGTGCGACCGCGGCCTCTTCGACGTGGCGAAGCGGGAGCACCTGAGCACGATCGTCGAGGAGGAATGAAATGAGCGATACCGTCGGGAGCCTCGAGCGTGAGCTCGAGGCGATGCTCGAGATCGAGAGGTTCCCGCCGCCCGCGGGGTTCCGCGGGAGGGCGCTGTGGACCGACCCGGCGATCTACGAGGAGGCCGCGGCCGACCCGGTCGCCTGGTGGACCGCCCGCTCGGGGGAGCTGCTCGACTGGGACGTCCCGCCGACCGTCGGCCTGGACGACTCGAACCCGCCCTTCTACCGGTGGTTCCCCGACGGGCGGATCAACGCCTCGGCCCAGTGCCTCGACCGCCACGTCGCCGCCGGTAACGGCGACCGCGTCGCCTACCACTGGCGCGGCGAGGGGGGCGAGCGCCGTGACGTCACCTACGCCGGGCTGCTCGACTCCACGCAGCG
>DASZUH010000144.1:0-4640 GCA_035547715.1 Solirubrobacterales bacterium | reverse complement strand
CAGGACAATCGTCTTCCGGGAGCCAAACCCGAGGGCCCCGGTGGGCGGCTGGGGCGACGCCGCGAGAAATACCCACAACTGACGTAGAAGATCGGCCGCGACGGGCGTATATTCCGGCTGGTCCGAGACGGTCCAGGTCATCGGCGAACAAGCGCCGGCCGAAGATCGCTCCGTGGACCGCAAGTGCGGGCCTGACGGACTCGCCCGCTATTTTCGTCGATGGCCTCCGAGCAGGAGCCGCCGGCCGCCATGCGTCCGGCAGAAGGGACGGTCCGGCATTTCATGACCACCTTCCACTTCCAGTTCCGCGGTGAGGCCGGATGGGAAGTGCTCGGCGCGGGCCTCGGCGAAGGCCAAGACGCCATCGTCCGGGCACTCGACGAAGTGCGGGGGTTCTATGGCGGGCGGCTCCCTCCTGGTAGCTACCAGGTGATCGAGTCGCGCTCCGAAGACTCGCGTTGGCGAGCCTTCGAGCTGGGTGGGGACGGTGAGGTCGTCGCGGAGGACGGGCTCGCGACCGGTCCGGACCGTGATGAGGGCGATCGGCCGACGGACCGGGGCCGGCTCTTGCCGACCGCAGAGGACCCTCGATCCAAGGATTAGGATCGCCGCCGCGAACGACGCGCTCGGCGACGTCGCCGGCGAGCCCTTCGTCCACGACCTCCACCCGCAGTCAGAGCGGCTCGCCGGGTTCCGCCAACGCCTCCTGGGCGCCGACCTCACCCGGTCGGCTGGCCGGTCGCGTCGAAGATCGCGATCGGATCGAGATAGTCACGCCAATGCGTCACCTTCCCATCGGCGACCGTGACGATCGAGACGAATCGATTGTCGTAGGGGCGGCCGCCGTGGACGGCTTTCCCATGGACCTCGTACTCGAGCACCACCACCGAGGCCTCGCGGTCCCGGTACACGCGGAGGTTGTCGGCGCGGTCGATTGCCATGTAGTCGTCGTAATCGCGGTACAGATCGATGATCTGGTCGCGGCCTTCCACCCGCCTGGGGTAGCCGGGGACCGAGATCACGTACTCGAAGACGACGTCGTCGGCCAGCAGGTCGAAGTAGTCCTCACCGTCGACGAGTCCCGCGAGACCCTCCCGGATGATCTTGAAGAAGGGCCCGTCGGCGCCGAAGTTCGAGCCGACGTCCGTGTACCTAGGCATCGCTTCCCACCGCCTCCGCGGTCCACGCCGAGGCGGTCCGCGCGGCGAACTCCGCGAAGCTCCTCGGCGCCACGCCGGTGACCGCCTCCACGTCCCCGTTCGGCCGCGCGCCGTTGCCGACGGCAACGGTCTTCGTCAGCATCTCGAGGACCTGGCCGTACGCCTCGGGCACCCCGGTGACGATCACGCCCGCAAGCCAGGCATCCCGGTCGGGGCTGACGTGACGGATCGGCACGCCGACGACCTCGCCGATCACGCGGGCGGCCTCGGCCATCGTGATCGACTCGGGTCCGGTCGGCGCGTACTCGGCGCCGGCGTGGGCATCGGGTTCGGCGAGGGTGGCCGCCACGACCGCGGCGATGTCGTCGGCATCGACGAACGCCTCGCGGCCGTCCTCGGTCGGGACGACGATCGCGCCGTCGATCGGCCGCAGGAAGGTCTCGCTGAAGTTCTGCATGAACCAGGCGGGTCGCACGATCGAGTGGGTCAGGCCCAGGCGGCCGAGGAGGTCGAGCTCGACCGCGCGGAGGGCGACCTCGGGTGGCGCGGCCTCGGTCCCGTAGGCACTGAGGAAGGTGACGTGCCCGACCCCCTCCGCTTCTGCGAGGTCGAGGAAGGCGGACACCTGGGGCGCGAAGTCGGTGCGCAGGACCGGGGCCATCAGGTACACCGCCCGAACACCGCGCAGGGCGGGACGGTGCGTCGCCACGTCGTCCCAGTCGAACCGGACATCGGCGCCGTTGCGGGCGGCCGTCCGCACCTCCGCGCCCTCGTCCGCCAACTTCCCGGCCACCCGCGAACCGGTCTTCCCGGTCGCGCCGAGGACCAACGTCAGACCACGACTTTCACTCATCACAGACTCCTTTCGTTTGCTGATGCGTCCATCGTTACAGCGCCTCGCGAGAGCTTCAATGCTCTATCCGCTCGATTCGATGTCTGTTACGCTCGCATCGAGTCATGGACGTCCTTCAAGAGCATCTGGCCCGCGCCCGTGCCTCCGGCGGCGTCTTCGCCCGCTCCGTGGCCCGACCGCCGTGGGGTCTCCGCCTTCCTGGGACGATCCAGCTTGCCGTCCACGCGGTCGTCCGCGGCTCGGCCTGGATCTGGCTGGACGATCCGGACGCCGCGATCCAGCTCGTCCCCGGCGACGTTGCCCTGGTCCGCGGCGGGCCCGATCATCACGTGGCCCACGACGCCGGGGCGGCCTGCCTGGGCCACGAGGAGTTCGTCGGGCTGCAGGCCGCGGAGCCGCAGCCAGACGACGGCCAGGCGACGGTCTTCCTCTGCGGGGCCTATCGATTCTCGGGCGACGTCGGCCGCGGCTTGTTGGACGCGCTGTCGCCGATCATGCACCTGCCCACCGTCCCCGACGATCGACTGACCACGGCGGTCGGCCTCCTCGCCCGCGAGCTGGCCGTCTCGGAGCCCGGACAGCAGACGGTGCTGGACCGGCTGCTCGACGTCGTCCTCGTCTACGCGATGCGAAGGGCGCTCGACCGAGGAGGCGATTCGCCACGTTGGTTCCGCGCCGCCGGCGACCCGCGCCTGGGCCCGGCCCTACGCGCGATCCACTCCGACCCGGGGCACCACTGGACGGTCACCGAGCTCGCCTCGCTCAGCGGACTCTCCCGGGCGGCCTTCGCCCGCGCCTTCCAGCAGGCGCTCGACCAGGCACCGATGCAATACCTGACCGACTGGCGGATGACGCTCGCCCGCGACCAGCTCCGCGCCGGCGACCTCACCCTCACCGAGATCGCCGACCGCACCGGCTACGCGTCCCAATACGCCTTCGCCACCGCCTTCCGCCGCCACCATGGCGTCCCTCCCGGCCGCTGGCGCCAGGCTCACTCCCTCGCTTGAGAGGGGCCCCCGACCACATCGGCGGCTTCCTCGATCAACTTCACCGACCTGGTCGCGGTGCCGACGCTGCCGCCGACCGGCACGAAGGAGAGCGTGAGTCTGAACCTGGCGCTGCCGGTGCGGGCCAGTCGCCGCCTGGCCTTGCCCACCGGCCTGACCGGCAGCTTCAACCTCGCGGCGCCGGTCGCGCGGCGGCTCACCTTCCCGATCCCCTTGCCGGTGAGAACGAGCGTGCCGGCGCCGGGCACCGAGACCGCCAGCGTGGCCGTGCCCTTCTTCGCGTTCCTCTTCACCTTCCTGAGGACGATCCTGTTCGAGGGAGCGAGGGTGGTCTGGACGGCCGCCGTCGGCGAGGTCGTCGTCGCGGGGGGACAGCCGGTCGGGACGAACTCGTAGGCACCGATGTCGGTGACGGGCGTGCCGCCGCAGACGGCGGGAAGGGCCCGCGATTCACCGGCCAGCGCCACGGGGCCATCGGCCGCTTCGGTCAGTCCCGCGTCGATCGTCGGCGAGCCCGGCGCCTCGGCGAAGTTGCCGCTGCCGGCCTCGACGAAGGCGGGCGCCGCGGTGACGTTGCCGTTCGTGCCCGGGGCGGTGATCGTCACCCCCGGCAGTGGCGCTGCGACGGTCGCGTAGTCGGAGTGCGCCAGCGCCACCGTCATCTTCGACGAACCGCCGCCGCCGACCGCACCGATGTCGTCGGTACCGCCGTGGACGATGACGTTCGTCGCGGAAACCGTGAGGTCGGCGGTGCTGGATTCGAGTTCGGCGAAGATCCCGACGGATTCCGGCCCGGCGGCGATCGCCGTGTCGTTGCGAAGGGTCACCGTGTTGCCGGTGCCGACGGCGGCCTCCGAGAAGATCGCCCCGGCGGAGGGGGAACCACCGTGCGCCCAGCAGACGCTGTCGAGGAGCGAGGTCCCCGGGTCCACGGAGCAGGCGGAGCGTCCCACGGAGGTTCCGGTGTAATCGACGAAGATCCGTTCCGCGGTCCCCGACTTGAGTTCGAGGCTTTCGGCGGTGTCGAGGCGGATGTCGTGGACCGTCGCGTCCGCGGATTCGCCGACCTCGATGCCGGCCGATCCACTCGTCTGGATCGTCGTGTTCGTCTCGCTCTCGCCACCGAAGCTGATCGACCGCGCTATCTGCAGGCTGCTCGAGAGCGTGTAGGTGCCCGGCAAGAGGATGACGCCGTCTCCGCTCGCCGCCCTGTTCACGGCTTCGGACGGGGAGCAGGGGGCGGCCTGGGTGCAGTCGACGCCTCCGCCGGTCGGCGAGGCGTAGTACGTGTTCGCCGCCATCGCGGGCGCCGCGAGGGCCGCGCTCGCCACGAGCGCGGCGGCGAAGGTAAGGAATCTCGATCCGGCGGCCATCGGCGCGCGCAAACCTATTCGCGTAGTTAAAGGGAACCTAAATTTCGGCAGCCCCGTGGACGAAGAACCGGCCGAGCGGCCACCCCTGCCGCCCCGGCAGTCAGTGCCCCGGGCTGGATTCGAACCAGCGACCTTCCGCTTAGGAGGCAGACGCTCTATCCAGCTGAGCTACCGGGGCGGGCGACTCGATTATCACGGACAGGTTGCGTAGGAGGTTCGGCTGATTCTGTCTGCTCGTGTCCGGTCC
>DASZUH010000143.1:0-13744 GCA_035547715.1 Solirubrobacterales bacterium | reverse complement strand
CGCGTCCGGCTCCTCGTAGGCGTCGATCAGCGCCAGTGCTTCGTCGGCGGCCTGCACCAGCTCGACCGCGCGCACCACGATGCTGCGGAACGGGTTGCGGCAGCGCGGGCCGAGCCCCGCCTCGCGGGCCGCGTCGGCGGCGAGGGGACGAAGCGACCCGGAGGCGAGGCTGTAGCGGGCCAGGGGCCCGGTCAGGTAGGTGCCGCGCTCGCGGATCCGGGCGTGCAGGGCCGTGGAGTGCTCGACCTGCTCCTCGACGAAGTGCTCGTCGAACTCCGCCGGCGCGAGGTCGAGGCCGGCGTCGGAGCGGATCCGGCCGCGGTCGATCGGGTAGCCGTCGGGGTCGGCGAGCGCGACCAGCTCGGGTTCGACGCCGACCTCGGGGAAGGACAGCCGCGCCGCCCAGCGCACCGTCGCGAGCGCCGTCTCGCGGGCTCCCTCCAGGGGCTCGACCAGGGTCCGCAGCTCGGCCTTGCGCGGCGCCCGGTAGAAGCCGCCGACGCGGACGTTGACCGGATGCACCTCGCGGCCCCCGATCAGCGCCATCACCGCGTTGCCCGCCTTCTTCATCTGGAGCGCCCGTTCGACCAGCTCGCGGTGGTCGCGGGCCATCTCGATGGCCCCCGGGTAGCCGAGGAAGTCGGGGGCGTGCAGCATGTAGACGTGGAGGCTGTGGCTCTCGATCCACTCGCCGCAGTAGAGGAGCCGCCGCAGGTCGCGGATCGGCCCCGCATCGATGCTCACCCCGCAGGCGTCCTCGATCGCCCGGGCCGAGCTCATCTGGTAGGCGACCGGGCAGATGCCGCAGATCCGCGCGGTCAGGTCCGGCGCCTCGGTGGAGGCGCGACCGCGCAGGAAGGCCTCGAAGAAGCGCGGCGGCTCGTAGATCCGCAGCTTCACGTCCTCGACCCGGTCGCCGGCGAGCTTCACGTACATCGCGCCCTCGCCCTCGACCCGGGCCAGGTAGTCGTTGCGGATCGTCCGCGTGCGCGGCTCGCCGTTCATCGGTCCGCGACCTCCGCGGCATCGCCCGCCGCCCGGAACGGCCCGGCCGCCGCGTTGAAGGTGCGGAAGACGCGCAGCACGTCGCGCGGCGCCGCGCCCAGCTCGCGCATGCGGGCGGTGAGCGCCTCGGTGTTGGGGCTCTCCATCGGGCCGTAGCAGCCGTAGCAGCCGCGATCGTAGGCGGGACAGAGGGCGCCGCAGCCCGCCTGGGTGACCGGCCCGAGGCAGGCCGTGCCGTGGGCGACCATGACGCAGACGGTGCCACGGCGCTTGCACTCGACGCAGACGCTGTGGGCGCGCACGTTCGGGGCGCGGCGGTTGAGGTGCGCGCTGATCACCTCGAGCAGCTGGTGCTTGTTGATCGGGCAGCCGTGCAACTCGAAGTCGACCGGCACGTGGGCGGAGATCGGGGTCGAGGTGCGCAGCGTCGTGATGTAGTCGGGCGAGGCGTAGACGGCGGCGGTGAACTCCTCGACGTCGGCGAAGTTGCGCAGCGCCTGGATGCCGCCCGCCGTCGCGCAGGCGCCGATCGTGATCAGGGCCCGCGACTCGGCCCGGATCTCGCGGATCCGTTCGGCGTCGTGGGGCGTGGTGACCGAGCCCTCGACCAGCGAGACGTCGTAGGGCCCCGCGACGGTGGCGCTGCCCGCCTCCAGGAAGTAGGCGATCTCGAGCCGCTCGCTCAGCGCCAGGAGCTCGTCCTCGAGGTCGAGCAGGCTGAGCTGGCAGCCGTCGCAGGAGGCGAACTTCCAGACCGCGAGCGACTGTCTGCCGGCCGCGGCCATCACAGCTCCCTGATCGCGAGCCAGGCCTCCAGCTCGCTCCACGGGTAGACCGGGCCGTCGCGGCAGACCAGCGTCGGTCCGAGCTGGCAGTGCCCGCAGTGGGCGATCCCGCACTGCATGTTGCGCTCCATCGAGGCGAAGATCCGCTCGGTGGAGATGCCGCGCGCCGTCAGCGCCGCGACCGTGAAGCGCATCATGATCTCCGGTCCGCAGAGCATCGCCGTCGTCCTCGCCGGGTCGAGCTCGGCGCGCCCGACGAGGCGGGTGACGACGCCGACGTGGCCGAGCCACTCGGGCCCGGCGCTGTCGACGGTCAACGCCACCTCGAGGCCGCGCTCCGCCCACTCCTCGAGCTCGGCCGGGTAGAGGAGCTGGTCGGGGGAGCGCCCGCCGTAGAGCAGGTGCAGCGGCCCGTAGCGCTCGCGGCGGTCGAGCAGGCGGAGGATCGCCGGCCGCAGCGGCGCCAGCCCGATCCCGCCCGCGGCGATCACCACCTCGTCGCCCTCGGCCGCCTCAAGCGGCCAGGCGCCGCCGAAGGGGCCGCGTGCCTCGAGCACCTCGCCGGGCTCGGCGGCGCAGATCGCCCGCGTCGCCGCGCCCACCGCACGCACCGTGTGGACCAGCCTCGCCGGGTCGTCGGGGTCGCCGCTGATCGAGATCGGCGCCTCGCCCGCGCCGCCGGCGGCGAGCATCGTGAACTGGCCGGGGGAGAACTCGAAGCCGCCCCCTTCGGGCTCCAGCTCGAAGGTCCAGGTGTCGGCGGTCTCGCGGCGCTTCGCGCGCACGACGAAGGCGGCGGGCACCATCGGCCCGGGCGGGAGCCGGGGCTCAACGAGCGGCCGGGTTGGCATAGACGTCGAGGAGTTGGAACCGGGTCGCCTGCAGTCGCTCGATCGCGCCGGCGGCGAACCTCCGCATCAGCTGGTAACCGAGCTCGTGGTCCGCCTCGCACTTGCCGCGCAGGCAGAGCCCGTCGAAGGCGATCAGGGCGGCGGGCCCGACGGCGCGCCCGTCGACCCGCCAGCGATACGGCGGGAAGAGCCAGGACCAGCCGACCAGATCGCCGTCGTGGAGGGTGTCGATGACGAGCGCGCCGCGGCCGGGGGAGTGGACCTCGAGCGCGATCGTCCCGGCGCGGATCAGGAAGAACAGGTCGGCGGGGTCGCCCTCGCGGAAGAGCACCTCGCCGGCCTCCGCCCGCCGGTTGGCGCCGCACCCGGCGACCAGCTCGAGCTGGTCCGGCGCGAGCCCGGCGAAGACCGGGGCGGCCGCGATCAGCTCCTCAAGCCCCTGCACGGCGCTCCCCGTCGCTCGCGCGGATCGCCGCCGCCTCCTCGGTGATGTCGATCCCGACCGGGCACCAGGTGATGCAGCGGCCGCAGCCGACGCAACCGGAGCTGTCGAACTGGTCGAACCAGGTCGCCAGCTTGTGCGTCATCCACTGCCGGTACCGGGAGCGGCCGGAGCCGCGGACCGAGCCGCCGCTCAGGTGCGAGTAGTCGACCGTGAAGCAGGAGTCCCAGCTCTGGCGCCGCTCGACCACGTCGCCGGAGAGGTCGGTCGTGTCCTCGACCGTGGTGCAGAAGCAGGTGGGGCAGACCATCGTGCAGTTGCCGCAGGTGAGGCAGCGGTCGGCGACCTCGTCCCAGCGCGGGTGCTCGTAGTTGCGGTAGAGGAGGTCGCGGATGTCGGTGACGTCGAGCTCGCGGCCCATCGTCGCCGCGGTGTGCTCGTGGATGCGCCGGGCCGCGTCGCGCTCGGGCTCCGCCGCGGCCGCGTGGGGCACCCGGGCGAGCAGGTCGGCGCCGCGCTCGCTGCCGACGTCGACGACGAAGTAGTGGCGGCCGTCCTCGAGCACCTCGGTGAGCGCCAGGTCGAAGCCCGCCTTGGCGACCGGGCCGGTGTCCATCGAGGCGCAGAAGCAGGTGCCGCCGGCCTCCCCGCAGTTGACCGCGACGACGAAGACGTCCTCGCGGCGCGCGCGGTCGGCCGGATCGGGGTGGGCGCCCCCGAGCAGGACGCGGTCGAGGATCTCGGTCGCGTGCAGCTCGCACGAGCGGGCGCCGAGAAAGGCGAGCCGGGGCGGCTCGCGCGGCGCCTCCTCGAACCGTTCGAGGCCCCCGTCGGCCCGCCTGCGTCCGCGCCAGACGGTCACCTCGGGGGGCAGCTGGTAGCGCTTCCAGGAGTGGGGCCCGACCGCGTAGCCGAAGAGCGCCTCGTCGTCGCGCCGGTGGAGCCGATAGTGACCGCCGCCCTGTTCGTCGGTCCAGCCGACCGGCAGGTCGGCGGCGGTGTGGACCTCGTCGTAGACGATCGCCCCGTCGCGGACGGTCGGGCCGATGACCGTGTAGCCGTCGGCGGCGAGCGCGGCGAGCAGCGAGTCGAACCCGTCCCGCTCCAACAGCTCGATCTCGGCGCTCATCTGCTCCTCATCCCGCTTGCCTCATGGTCTCGGATCGAACGGCCCGCGGATTGCAGCAGTGGGAGCGTGGGGAGGCATCGGTAGAACACCGCAGATCAGTCGAGGCCCCTGATGTCGGCCGACCAGCGCTCTTCGAGATGGCCGAGGCGCCAGATCGCCAGGGCGACCGCCCAGGTGACGACGAAGACGCCGACGATGAGGAAGCCGATCGTGTCGAGGTCGATCGTGTCGAGCCAGGTCCAGAGCCCGCCTTCGAGGCCGAGCTTCTCCGACAGCAGCGAGAGGAGCTCGATCGAGCCGATCACCGCGGCCACGAGCACCGACAGGGCGGTGATCGTGAGGTTGTAGAAGACCTTGCGGGTCGGGTTGGCGAACGCCCAGCCGTAGGCGAAGCTCATGAACGAGCCGTCGAGGGTGTCGAGCAGCGACATCCCGGCGGCGAAGAGGATCGGCAGGCAGAGGATCGCGTAGAACGGCAGGCCCGCCCCGGCGGCGCCCGCGGCCAGGAAGAGCAGCGCCACCTCGGTCGCGGTGTCGAAGCCGAGCCCGAACAGCATCCCGATCGGGTACATCTGCCACGGCGCCGTGACGGTCCTGGTGAAGCGCCGGTAGAAGCGGCTCATCGGGCCGCGCCGGTCGAGCTCCGCCTCGAGCGCGGCCTCGTCGTACTCGCCGCGCCGCATCGCGCCCAGGATCCGCAGGATGCCGATCAGGATCACGACGTTGAGCGCCGCGATCACGCAGAGGAAGGTTCCCGACGCACCGGTCCCGATCCAGCCGCTCACGTCGTGGAGGGTCGAGCCTTCGTCTGCCACCTGTCCGCTCAGGGCTTTGATGCCGACGGCGAAGACGAACGCCAGGGCGAAGACGATCGTCGAGTGGCCGAGGCTGAAGAAGAAGCCGACGCTCAGCGGCCGCCGGCCTTCGCCCATCAGCTTGCGGGTGGCGTTGTCGATCGCCGCGACGTGGTCGGCGTCGAAGGCGTGGCGCATGCCGAGCGTGTAGGCGGTCACGCCGACCCCCACCGTGAAGGCGCCGGAGGCCCCGAGGCTGTAGCCGTGGGGCGCGACGACGAGGAACAGCAGGGCGAAGCCGAGGAGGTGGAGGCCGACGATGACCGCCGCCATCGTGAGCACCGCACGCCGCCGGCCCCGGTCGGGCGCACCGGCGATGCCCGGCCGGGCGCCGGACCCTCGCATCCTCGACGTGGTCGCCTTCAAGCTCGGACCTCCCGGTCGACGTGTGGGGGCGGCGAACGCGGCGACGGTAGACCCGTTTCGGACGGGTGTCAAACGCGGGGGCTCCGCCCGGCCCACGGGTGGCGTTTCGTCGCGCTTCTTGACAGAGGGGTGGGGGCGGCTGCTATACCGGGCGGCGCGGCGGGAACCAACCCACGAAGAGAGCGGAGTCCACGATGTGCCTGGCCATTCCGGGACTGGTACTCGAAGTCGTCGACGAGGAGAATCGACTGGCGAAGGTCGACGTCGCAGGGGTCCGCCGCAACGTCAACATCGGGTTGCTCGACGACGGTGGCGAGCCCCTCGGACCGGGGGACTGGGTGCTGATCCACGTCGGTTTCGCGATCTCCAGGGTCGACGAAGAGGAGGCGATCGCGACCCACAGGTTGCTCGAGGAGATGGGGAGCGACTACGAGCAGGAGCTCGAGGAGCTGAAGGCGAGCGCGATCGAATGAGGGGCGGGACCGAGATCGGGCGCCGCGTCCCCGACTGCGACGGTCCCACCGGTTGCATCACCTGCGCCGACGAGGCCACCCCGATGGAGGTGCTGAAGGTCGACGCGGCCCGCGGCCTGGCGCTCTGCGCCGACGCCGACGGGCGACGCCGCACCGTCGAGACCGCGTTGGTCGAGCCCGTCGCGGGCGGCGAACGGCTGCTGGTCCACGCGGGCACCGCGATCGCCCGGGCCGGGGTCGGGGCATGAGGTTCGTCGACGAGTTCCGCGACCCGGCCCTCGGCAAGGTCCTCGCCGGGGAGATCCTCGGCGCGGTCGACCCGGACCGCCACCACAAGCTGATGGAGGTGTGCGGCGGCCACACGCACTCGATCTACCGCTACGGGATCGACGACCTGTTGCCGGACAACGTCGAGCTCGTCCACGGACCCGGCTGTCCCGTCTGCGTGATCCCGTTGGGCCGGGTCGACGACGGGATCGCGATCGCCCGTCGCGAGGAGGTGATCTTCACCTGCTTCGGCGACATGATGCGGGTGCCGGGCTCGGAGCGCTCGCTGCTCGAGGCGAAGGCGGCGGGCGCCGACGTGCGGATGGTCTACTCGCCGCTCGACGCGCTGCGCCTCGCCAAGGCGAACCCGGACCGTCAGGTCGTCTTCTTCGCGATCGGCTTCGAGACCACCGCCCCCTCGACCGCGCTGACGATCATGCGGGCCAAGGCGGAGGGCATCGCGAATTTCTCCTGCCTGTGCAACCACGTCACGATCGTGCCGCCGCTGCGGGCGCTGCTCGATTCGCCCGATCTGCGGCTCGACGGCTTCATCGGGCCCGGCCACGTCGCGACCGTGGTCGGGGCCCGACCCTTCGAGTTCATCCCGGCCGACCATGGCAGGCCGGTGGTCATCTCGGGCTTCGAGCCGCTCGACGTCCTGCAGAGCGTCCTGATGGTCCTCCGCCAGCTTCGCGAGGGACGCTGCGAGGTCGAGAACCAGTACACGCGGGTCGTTCCCTACGACGGCAACCGCCGGGCGCTCGAGGTGATGTCGCAGGTGTTCGAGCTGCGCCCCCACTTCGAGTGGCGCGGGCTCGGCTTCATCTCGCAGAGCGCGCTGCGCCTCGCCGATGCCTACGCCGACTTCGACGCCGAGCGGCGCTACGAGGTTCCCGGGATGAGCGTCGCCGACCCGAAGGCATGCCAGTGCGGCGAGGTGCTGAAGGGCGTGATCAAGCCCTGGGAGTGCAAGGTCTTCGGCACCGCCTGCACGCCCGAGCACCCGATCGGCACCTGCATGGTGTCCCCCGAGGGGGCCTGCGCCGCCTACTACAACTACGGCCGCTTCGCGCGCGAGAAGGCGGTCGCCTGATGGCCGAGGCGGGCGCGGTCGGCGCGCGCGAGGAGCGCATCCTCGAGATCATCGAGACCACCCGCGCCAAGCGTCCCCGGTTCAAGGACGCGCAGGTGACGATGGCCCACGGGGCGGGGGGCAAGGCGACCCAGACCCTGATCGAGGGGCTCTTCGCCCCGGCCTTCGGCTCGGCGGCGTTGGCCGAGCTGGGCGATGCCGGCGCGGTCGAGGTCGAGGGGACGAAGCTGGCGCTGACCACCGACAGCTTCGTCGTCAGGCCGATCCGCTTCCCCGGCGGCTCGATCGGCGAGCTGGCGGTGAACGGGACCGTCAACGACCTTGCCGTGTCCGGCGCGCGGGCGTTGGCGCTGAGCCTCTCGCTGATCCTCGAGGAGGGCCTCGACGCGGAGGCGTTGCGGGCCGAGGTCGAGGCGATCGCCGCGGCGGCGGACGCGGCCGGGGTCGAGATCGTCGCCGGCGACACCAAGGTCGTGGAGCGCGGGCACGCCGACGCGATGTACGTGTGCACCACCGGGGTCGGCGCGGTCGACCCCCGCGCCTCGCTGTCGCCGACCGCGGTCCGCCCGGGCGACCGGATCCTCGTCTCCGGCCCGCTCGGCGCCCACGGCACGGCGATCATGCTGGCCCGCGGCGAGTTCGAGCTCGACGCCGACGTCGAGTCCGACACCCGCCCGCTGTGGCCGGTCGCCGACGCGCTGCTCGACGCCGCCGGTGCGGATCTCCACTGCATGCGCGACGCGACCCGCGGTGGCGCCGCCACCGTACTGAACGAGATCGCCCGCGCCTCGGGGGTCGCGATGGTGGTCCGGGAGGCGGCGGTCCCGGTCGCCCCGGCGGTCGCGGGCGCCGCGGAGATGCTGGGGATCGACCCGATGTACGTCGCCAACGAGGGGCAGCTGGTCGCCTTCGTCGGCGCCGGGCGGGCGCCGGCGGCGCTGGCCGCGATGCGCGGGCTGGCAGGCTGCGAGGAGGCGGCGGAGATCGGCGAGGTGAAGGCGGAGCCGCCGGGGATGGTCCTCGTCGAGACGGCCTTCGGGGGCCGCAGGGTGATGGATCTCCTGGCCGGGGATCCGTTGCCGAGGATCTGTTGAGGGACGGGTTCGAGGGTGCACGAGCTGTCCTTGGCGAACGCGATCCTGGCGAGCGCCCTGCGCCACGCCGACGGCCGCCCGGTGCGCGCGGTGCAGATGCGGATCGGGGCGATGCGCCAGGTCGTCCCCGGGTCGCTCGACTTCTACTTCGGCATCGTCACCCGGGGCACGCTCGCCGCGGGCGCGGCGCTCGAGGTCGAGTACCGGCCGGCCCGCCTGCACTGCGAGGATTGCGGGCGCGAGTGGGAGCCGGAGCTGCCGATCTTCCGCTGCCCCGGTTGCGGCGGCGCCGCGGTCGAGATCCTGGCCGGCACCGAGTTCGAGATCGAGTCGATCACCGTCGAGGAAAGAGAGGAGGCGGAGACGCCATGCATCGCACCAAGGTGAAGGTCGTCGAGGACGCGCTGGACGCGAACGCCACGATCGCCAACGCCAACCGGGCCGACTTCGACCGCAACGAGGTCGGCGTGGTCAACTTCATGAGCGCCCCGGGGGCCGGCAAGACGACGCTGCTGGAGCGGGTGTTGCCCGGTCTCCGGGCGCGGGTCGGCGTGCTGGAGGGGGACGTGCAGGGGTCCGTCGACGCCGACCGGCTGGCGGCGCTCCACCTGCCGGTCGTCCAGCTGAACACCGACTCCGGCTTCGGCGGCGAGTGCCACCTCGACGCCAACATGGTGCGCTCGACCCTGGCCGACCTGCCGCTCGCCGACCTCGACCTGCTGGTGATCGAGAACGTCGGCAACCTCGTCTGCCCGGCCGAGTTCAAGGTCGGCGAAGACGCCCGGGTGATGGTCTCGGCGGTGACCGAGGGCGAGGACAAGCCGCTCAAGTACCCGCTGATGTTCCGCACCTGCGAGCTGGTGCTGATCAACAAGGTCGACCTGCTCGAGCACCTCGACTTCGACCTCGACCGCTTCCTCTACCACCTCGACGCGGTCCACCCGGGGGTCGAGCACATGCTGGTCAGCGCCAAGACCGGCGAGGGGGTCGAGGGCTTCCGCGACTGGCTCGAACGGATCGCGCGGCGGGCGCCGGCGGCGGCCTGAGCGATGGAGGCGGCGGCGGGCGTCGAGGAGATCGGCGAGCTGCTCGCCCGCCGCGGCGCGGCCGGGCGCGCCTACTTCGAGCGTCATGCCGACGAGCTGGCGCGGCTCTCCCACCGGATGGCGGAGCGCTTCGCCCGCGGTGGCCGGCTGGTCGCGGTCGGGCTCTCGCCGGGCGCCCGCTCCGACGTCCGCCACGTCACCGTCGAGTTCGTCCACCCGGTGATCGTCGGCAAGCGGGCGCTGCCGGCGATCGGGCTGACCCGCGACGGCGGCCCGCTGCGCCGCCAGGCCGAGCTGCTGGTCGGTGGCGACGACATCGTGATCGCCTTCGATCCCGGCGGCGAGGGCGGCGAGGAGGTGCGGGCGGCGGTGGCGCTCGGCCGCGAGCGGGGCGCGCTCACCGCCGCCTTCGAGGCGGGGGCCGGGGCGGAGTGGGAGCTCGCCGCGGCGATCCGGGACCAAAGCGTCCGCCAGGAGGTGATCGAGACCGCCTACCACGTGCTGTGGGAGTCCGTCCACGTCTTCTTCGAGCACCGCGGCCTGCTCGCCGGGCGGGCCGCCGGGCCGGTCCACGACAGCGGCGCCTCGAGCTTCCTCTACCCCTTCCTCGCCGAGGGCGAGGGCGACCTCGAGGCGGTGATCGACGACGTCCGCGCCTCGATCCTGGCGAAGTCGGAGGAGGTCGGGGCGCTGCGCCGACAGACGCTCGGCGAGGGTGCCGCCGAGCTGCGCGCCGCCGCCGCGGCGCTGCGCGCCGCGCTCGCGGCGGGCGGCAAGGTGCTGGCCTTCGGCAACGGCGGCTCGGCGACCGATGCCACCGACCTGGTCGCCGACCTGCGCTTCCCGCCCGACCCGGCCTGGGCGCCGCGGGCCGCGATCGATCTCACCGAGGACGGCCCGATCATCACCGCGGTCGGCAACGATGTCGGCACCGAGGTGATCTTCCAGCGGCAGGTGATCGCCTACGGGACGGCCGGGGACGCGGTCGTCGCGTTCTCGACCAGCGGCAGCTCGGCCAACCTGATCGCGGCGCTCGCCGAGGCGCGCCGGCGTGGCCTGGTCAGCGTCGCCTTCGTCGGCTACGACGGCGGCCGGATCGCCGCCGAGGGGCTCGCCGACCACGTCCTCGTCAGTCGCTCCCAGCACATCCCGCGGATCCAGGAGGCGCAGGCCAGTGCCTACCACGTCCTCCGCGAGCTGATCGAGGACGGCGGATCGGCGCCGCCCGCGCCGGCCGCCGCCCGCCCGCCGCGGGAATGACGATGACGGGGACGGGGAGCGCGACCAGGCGGCGGGTGCGGCTGCGGGTCACCGGCACCGTCCAGGGGGTCGGCTTCCGGCCCTTCGTCTACCGGCTGGCCGCGGAGCTCGGGCTCGACGGCTGGGTGCTGAACGACATCCGCGGCGTGGTGGTCGAGGCGGAGGGCGAGCCCGCCGCGGTGGCCGCGCTGCCGGCCCGGCTCGAGGCGGAGGCGCCGCCGCTCGCCGCGGTCGAGGCGGTCGCGGTGACCGAGCTCGAGCCGCGCCGCGGGGAGTCCGGCTTCGCGATCCGCACCAGCGACGCGGGGGGCGAGGCGGCGGCGCCGGTCTCCGCCGACACCGCGACCTGCGAGGACTGCCTCAGCGAGCTGTTCGACCCGGCCGACCGCCGTCACCGCTACCCCTTCGTCAATTGCACCAACTGCGGACCGCGCTTCACGATCGTCGCCGCGGTGCCCTACGACCGGCCGCTGACCACGATGTCGGGGTTCGCGATGTGCGATCGCTGTCGGGCCGAGTACGAGGACCCGCTTGACCGTCGCTTCCACGCCCAGCCGAACGCCTGCCCCGAGTGCGGGCCGCGGGCGCGCTTCCTCACCGCGGACGGGGCGGATGCGGCGGCGGGGGAGCCGGACGCGGTCGCCGCCGCCGCC
This sequence comes from Solirubrobacterales bacterium, assembly GCA_035547715.1. GTDB lineage: Bacteria > Actinomycetota > Thermoleophilia > Solirubrobacterales > 70-9 > VAYN01. Next base: position 2,426 of record DASZUH010000143.1, on the reverse strand, counting down.
ACAGCGTTGCGCCGCGGCGCGGTGATCGCGGTCAAGGGCATCGGCGGCTACCACCTCGCCTGCCGCGCCGACGACGAGGGGGCGGTGGCGGCGCTGCGCTCCCGCAAGCACCGCGCGGAGAAGCCGTTCGCGCTGCTCGTCGCCGACCTCGCCGCGGCGGCGGAGCTGGCCGACCTGGGGGAGGAGGAGACGGCGCTGCTGGAGTCGCTGGCCCGGCCGATCGTCCTCGCCCGGCGCCGCCCCGGCGCACCGGTCGCGATGGCGGTCGGGCCGCGGGCGGGGGAGCTCGGGCTGATGCTGCCCTACTCGCCGCTCCACCACCTGCTCGTCCGCGACGCCGGGGTGCCGCTGGTGCTGACCAGTGGCAACGTCGCCGACGAGCCGATCGCCTATCGCGATGCCGACGCGCGCGAGCGGCTCGCGCCGATCGCCGACGCCTTCCTCGTCCACGACCGGCCGATCCAGACCCGCACCGACGACTCGGTGGCCCGCGTGGTCGAGTTGCCGGCGGGCCGCCGCCCCTTGCTGCTGCGTCGCTCACGCGGCTTCGTCCCGGGCGTCCTGCCGCTGTCGATGGGCGACTCACCGCCGGTCCTGGCCTGCGGTGCCGAGCTGAAGAACACGTTCTGCCTGGCCAAGGACGGGCGGGCCTGGGTCGGTCACCACGTCGGCGACCTCGGGAACTACGAGACCCTGCGCTCGTTCACGGACGGGATCGCCCACTTCGAGGCGCTGTTCGCGGTTGCTCCCGAGGTGGTCGCCCACGATCTCCATCCCGACTACCTGTCGACGAGGTACGCGCTCGAGCGCGAGGGCGTGCGCCACGTCGGCGTGCAGCATCATCACGCCCACCTGGCGGCGTGCCTGGCCGAGCACGGCGAGGCGGGCCCGGCGGTCGGGGCGATCTTCGACGGCACCGGGCTCGGCCAGGACGGCACCGTCTGGGGCGGCGAGCTCCTGTTCGGCGACCTGGTCGACTGCGTGCGCGTCGCCCACCTGCGCACCGTGCCGCTGCCCGGTGGCGCCGCGGCGATCCGGGAACCCTGGCGGATGGCCTGCGCCTGGCTGCGGGAGGCGGGCGACGAGGAACCCGGGCTGCCGACCTCCCTCGTCGACTCGGTCGGGCCGCGTGCCTGGCGCAACTGCCTGCGGCTGTGCGCGGACGACGCGTCGCGCCCGACCAGCAGCATGGGCCGGCTCTTTGACGCGGTCGGCGTTCTCTGCGGCGCTCCGGCCCGGGCCGGCTACGAGGGCCAGGCCGCGATCGAGCTGGAGGCGATGGCGGCGGCCGGGGAGAGGGGCTTCTACGACATGCCATTCGCGGACGGGGTGCTCGATCCCGCGCCCGCGCTCCGCGCCCTCCGCGACGACCTCGCCCGGGGCATCGCCCCGGCGCTGGTCGCGGCACGCTTCCACGAGACGGTCGCCAGGGCGACGGCGATCGCCTGCGCCGGGCTCTGCGCCCGCCTCGGGACCGGGACCGTCGTCCTCGGCGGCGGCGTCTTCCAGAATCGCCTGCTGCTCGAGCGCTGTGCGGCCCTGCTCGACGCGGCGGACCTGCGGGTGCTGGTCCCCGAGGCGCTGCCGCCCAACGATGGCGGAATCTCCTTCGGGCAGGCTGCCGTGGCGGCGGCAAGGATGCGACGGCATCGGTGAAAGACCGCACCTCGGGCGTGCATCGTCCCCGATGTGGACCGATCGATCGGCACCTACCATCTCGCCGATGGACAGGAAGGCAAGACGCGAATACCTCCAGGGCTTTCTCGACGACCTGCTCGCCCAGAAGAAAGTCGACACCGACCAGCTGCTGATGGAGCTGCTGCATCTCGTCTTCGAGCTCGACGAGGACCTCACCCGGCTCGACGCCCGGCTCGCCGAGCTCGAGCGGCCCTGAGGGGGCGCATTCCACGGACGGCAGCGCCGCAAGCTGCCCATGGGGAGACGTCAAGGCTCCGTCAGGAAGGCGCACCCTCCCGACGCCGGAGCGAAGGCGACCGAAGGAAGGCCCGGGGTGCGGTTGCCGTCACGAAGACGAATGGAACGTCACGGTTCGTCCCGTCTTCCCCGGGCGTCCGGGACCCGGACCCATGTGACCGGACCCATGTGAATCCGTGACGAACGGGGCAGAACCGTGACGGGAGCCCGCACGCTTTGGCCCGGTTGTCACAGGTCCTCATCAGGCCAGGGCACGTCCGTGCACTTGTGCCCCCTGTAGGGGGTCAAAGTGCACGGACGTCGGGGAGGGTGATGTGGAAGCGAGGAGGGACCGCGACGTTCCATGAGTCTTCGTGACGGATCACGCGCGCCGCTGGGGTCTCATCCCCACGGCTAACGCCCAGACCCGTGATCCCCTCTCCCCACGGACCCGGCCGTGCCGGCCCCGGCCACAACCTGCCAGGGTCGTGGCCGGGACGGCCGGGGCCCAC
>DASZUH010000142.1:0-5204 GCA_035547715.1 Solirubrobacterales bacterium | reverse complement strand
GAGGACCTCGGCGAGCGCGGCGTGCGTCGCCTGATGGTCGAGGGCGGCGGCAAGGTCCACACCCAGTTCCTGACCAACGATCTGGTCGACGAGCTGCAGCTGGTCGTCGCCCCCTTCTTCGTCGGCGACTCGCGGGCGACGCGATTCGTCAGCGACGGTCATTTCCCCTGGAACCCCGACCGGCGCGCCCGGCTCGCCGAGGTCCGCCAGATCGGCGACGTGGTGCTGTTGCGCTACGCCCTCTCCTCCCGCTTCGAGATCGACTGACGGCGACGATCGATGTGCTGCCCCGGCGACCTGGGCCGCGGCGGCCGTCCGAGATGCGTCCCGGGACACGGTCCCACCCGGTTCGTCACGGGTCCTCATGCCTTCGGTCACCTGGAGACGGGGCCGATGACGCCTACCGGACTTTGACCCCACCATGGTGGGGTCAAAGTCCGGTAGGTGGATCTGCGCGATGAGGAGGTCGGGACGGACCGTGACGTTCCATGGGTCTTCGTCACGGAACGCGCGCCCCTGGGACCAATCACCCGGTCGCTCAGCACTTCGGTTCGGCGACGAGACCGCCGAGGTGATGGCCGAGCCTTTCGATCTTCAAGCCCTGCTGATAGGCCTTCGCCGCGTACTGTTCGGGCGAGAGATGCGACTGGTCGGTCAGCGTCTTGGTCAGGGCGGCGACCCGGCGGACGTCGTCGACCATCTTCTTGCGCACCGCCACGCACGCGCCCTTCGCTTCGGTGTCTTCGAGCTTGTTCGCCAGCACCGAGAGGTTGGTCGAGTAGGTGGAGTAGAGCGGTTCCAGGTGCTGCCGGCTGGTCGAGGTGTGGATCTGTTCGGTCAGGTCGGCCGAGACCTTGTTTTCGAATTCGTTCATCAGCGCGGTGATTTCCTGCGCCCAGGCGGCTTCGGGCGAGGCGGCGGTGTTTTCCTCGGCGGCGCTCCCGCCCGAAGTGCTCCCGCCGCCCGAGCTGCCCGAGCCGCCACCGCCGCACGCGGCCAAGGCGACGACGGCGAGGAGGAGCAGGGAGATGAGGGCGAGCTTGCGCACGGCGGCGGACCCTAGTCGACGCGGCCGGGGAGCGCCCTCAGCGCCGCGCCTCGCGGCCGGTCAGCGCTTTGTAGAGGTCGTTCGCCCGCGTCCCGGTCAGCGCCGCGACCACCGACGCCGCCGCGCGCGGCCGCGCCCCGCTCTGCACCAGGTGCCGCAGCGCGTCGACCGCGAAGCCGATCTCCTGGCCGTGCTCGGCGGTCGCGCTCGGCCCGATCACCAGCACGATCTCCCCTTTGACGTCGCCGCGGAAGTGGCGCGCCAGCTCGCCCAGCGTCCCCCGCGCGACCTCCTCGTGCACCTTGGTCAGCTCGCGGCAGACCGCCGCCTCGCGGTCCGGCGCGATCGCCGCCAGCGCCGCCAGGCTCTCCCCCACCCGGCGCGGGCTCTCGAAGGCGATCACGGTCTCGGTCGAGCGCAGCACCCGCTCCATCTCCCCGGCCCGCCGCGGCAGGAAGCCCTCGAAGCGCCAGCGGTCGGTCGGCAGCCCCGACGCCACCAGCGCCACCGGCACCACCGAGGGCCCCGGCAGGACCGTGACCTCGATGTCGCGTTCGATGCAGCGATGGATCAGCTTGAAGCCGGGGTCGGAGATCGCCGGCATCCCGGCGTCGGAGACCAGCGCCACGGTGTAGCCGCGCTCGATCTGCTGGGTCAGCTCGGTCGCCCGCGCCGATTCGTTGCCCTCGTGGTTGGACACCAGCCGCGGCGTCGGGTGGATCCGTAGGAGGTCGAGGAGCTTGCCGGTGCGGCGCGTGTCCTCGCAGGCGATGAAGTCGGCGGAGACCAGCGCCTCGCGGATGCGCGGGGTGACGTCGTCGAGGTTGCCGATCGGCGTCGGGCAGACGACCAGCGCGCCCGGCATCAGCTTTTCTGCTCGAGCTCGGTGCGAGCCAGCGCCGCGGCGCCGATCATCCCGGCGTCGTTGCCGAGCGTCGCCGCGAGGATCGGCGTCTCGTTCATCGGTGTCAGCGCCCGCTCGCGCACTTCCTTGCGGCAGGGGTCGAGCAGCAGGTCACCGGCGCGGATCACGCCGCCGCCGATCACGATCGCTTCCGGCTCGAAGATGTTGGCGAAGCTCGCGCAGGCGACACCGAGCCGCGAGCCGATCAGCCCGAAGACGCCGATCGAGGTCTCGTCGCCCGCCAGCGCCGCTTCGGTGACGGCGAGCCCGTCGACCTCGACCCCTTCGGCGAGCAGCCTGCCGATCGCCGAGTCCGGCGCCGATTCGGCGGCGGCGCGGCCCTCGCGGCCGAGCGCCGTCCCCGAGGCGAGCGACTCGACGCAGCCGTGGTTCGGGCAGTTGCCCTGGCAGGGCGGACCGTCGGCCTGGATGACGACGTGGCCGAGCTCGGCCCCCGCCCCGGTCGCGCCGCGGAAGATCCGTCCTTCGAGGATCAGCCCGCCGCCGATCCCGGTGCCGATCGTCAGCATCACGATCGTCGGCATGCCGCGGGCGGCGCCGTAGAGGTGCTCGGCGAGGGCGGCGACGTTGCCGTCGTTGTCGAGGAAGACGGGAAGCCCGACGCGCGCGGAGATCATGTCGCGGATCGGCAGTTCGACCAGCGGCAGGTTGACCGCGGCGATCGCTTCGCCGCGGGCCTGGTTGATCGTCGCCGGGACGCCGAGGCCGACGGCGGCGACCTCCGGGCGCGCCTCGCGCGCCGCCTCGACCTCGCGGACGATCAGCTCGACCAGCTCGTCCTGATTCTGTTCGCGCGAGCCCTCGCGGCTCTCCCACAGGGTCTCGACACCGGCGAGGACGCCGACCTGCACCTTCGTCCCGCCGAGGTCGACCCCGATCGTCTCGGTGGCCTCGCTCATCTGGCGGCCTAGGCTAGTCGTCCCCGGCGCTCGGCGGCGCAAGGTCGCGCCCGCCCCACTTGCAGGCGGATCGAGTCGTTCGGCGAAGTCCGTTGTTCCTTAGAAACCTCGATTACGGTTTCGGACCCTTTTTATGCCCGACGACGGTGAGCAGCGGCCGCAGGAGCCGCCCGAGCAGCGCCCGCAGGGCGCCCCTGACTACAAGGTCTACCGCTCCCGGCGGGGGATCTTCGCGCGCCTGAAAGGGGGCGGCGTCCCCGGATCGGACGAGGCCCCCAGAGCGGACGAGCCCGGCATTCCGGTCGAACCTGGACGCACGAACTACGGCCGCGGCGGCCGCGAAGGCCCGCACCTGCCGGAGGTCAAGCTGCCCTGGAAGGGGCGCGAACGGCGCGCGCGGGGCTCGCGGCGCAAGCCGCCGGCGCGGCGGATCGCCTTCTGGGTCGGGATCGCGATCCTCGCCTGGATCGTCGTCAGCCTGCTCGCCTTCGCCGTCTCCGCCCAGCTCCAGTCGTTCAAGCTCGCGGGCGAAGCCAAGGACGCCCTGCACGGCAACCCGTTCATCCTGCCGAGCGCCCAGAACATCCTCGTGATGGGCACCGACGCCCGCCCGGTCGACACCAAGGAACCGACCGCGGCGCACAACCCCAAGTGCTACGAACAGCAGGAAAAGGGCGAGGCGCCGCACCCGCCCTGCTCGCAGGGCGAATACCGCGCCGACACGCTGATGGTGATCCGGGCCGGCGGCGGCACCTTCAACAAACTCTCGATCCCGCGCGACTCCTTCGCCGAGATCCCCGGCTACCAGCCGACGAAAATCAACGCCGCCTTCGCCTACGGCGGCGCCGCGCTGCAGATCAAGACGGTGGAAAAGTTCCTCCACATCAAGATCGACCACGTCGCGATCATCAACTTCACCGGGCTCGAAAACCTGGTCGACGCGGTCGGCGGCGTCCAGGTCAACCTGAAGCACAAGCTCTGTGCCGAAATCTCCGGCGGCGCCGGGCACGGCCAGGGCGGCATCACGCTGCACCTGAAGAAGGGCGAGAACACGCTCGACGGCGAGAAGGCGCTCGCCTACTCGCGGATCCGCGAGCCGAGCGAATGCCCCGGCAAGGGCAAGAGCGCCTACAGCTACGGCTACTCGGACTTCCAGCGGGCGCAGGCCCAGCAGGAAGTGATCAACGGGATCAAGGACCGCCTCACCAGCATCACCCGCCTCCCCTACAACTTCATCAGGGGCCCGATCATCGGCTGGGACGCGCCGAAAGCGTTCGTCTCCGACATGGGCTTCTTCACGATGCCGCAGCTGGTGCTCTCGGCGGCGATCGCCGGGACCGGCGGGCCGAACGTCCTCTGCGGCAACAACGCCAAGGAAGAGGCGAAGTGCGGCATCGGGCCGGAAGGCTCGATCGAAGTTCCGCAGTCGGTGCGCCACGCCGCGGTCAAGCGCCTGATGGGCTGAGCGCAGGCGCAGGAGGGGCGACGGCGGCGGCGAATGCCCGGCCATGAACCCACGCCGGCACCTCACCTACGCCAACGTCGTCTCGACCCTCTGCCTCTTCCTCGCGCTCGGCGGCGGCGGCGCGTTCGCGGCGACGAAGCTGGCGAAGAGCAGCGTCGGGACCGAACAGCTGAAGGGCGAAGCGGTGACCAAGGGGAAGCTGGCGCCGGACTCGGTGAACGGCAAGAAGGTCGTCGACAACTCGCTGACCGGGTCCGACATCCAGGCCTCGACGCTGGGCAAGGTGCCGAGCGCGGGTTACGCCGAAAACGCGGGCCACGCGACCACCGCGGGCTCCGCCGACAGCGCCTCGAGCGCCACCGACGCGGCCCATGCGACCACCGCCGACACCGCCGCGAACGCCGAAAGGCTCGACGGCCGCTCACCATCGGAATTCGGCACGGTGCTGCTGGCGAACCCCACCGTCGTCAACTCCGAAATCCAGGGCGAACTGTATTTCTCGGTCAGCGGCAGCCTGTCCGCGGGGTCGGCGAAATTCGTCGACTCGATCCTGCCGAACCGCAGATTCCGGGCGAGCGCCTTCGCGGTCCACCTCGAAGGCGAAGCGCAGGCGGGGATCGACGTCCACGTCTCGCTGGTCGTCGACGGAACCGCCGAAGAAGTCTGCACGCTGACCGCGGTGCCGAGCACCTGCACGCCGACGGCGAGCGTCGACATCCCCGCCGGGGCCCAGGTCGCCTGGAAGATGACGAGCGCGTCGCCGGTCGAAGCGCGCCCGCTGCTGGCGCTGCGGCTCGGCCCCGCCTGAGGGCTAGTCGCCAGAAGAGCTCGAGGAGCTCGAAGACGACGCGCTGCTCGTCGTCGACT
>DASZUH010000141.1:0-2411 GCA_035547715.1 Solirubrobacterales bacterium | reverse complement strand
CAGGAGCTCGAAGACGGTCGGCAGGGTGCGGACGCGGATGCGCCGCTCGCGGCAGGCGGCGACGACCTTGGCGCGGAGGGTGCCGGGCGCCGAGGGGATCGCGATGATCACTTCGTCGGGGTCGGTCTCGTCGAGGATCGGGGCGATCTCGTCGGTCGAGCCGAGCACCTTGACGCCGCCGATCATCCGCATCCCGCGCTTGCGCGGATCGTCGTCGACGAAGCCGATCGCGGTGGTGCCGAGGGCCGGGTTGCGGCTCAGCTCGCGGACCACCATCTGGCCGCCGGAGCCGGCGCCGACCACCAGCGCCTCGTGTTTGGGCACGCGGGCGCCGCGCGTCGGGCGCTCGATGATCAGCCGCACCAGCAGGCGCGCGCCGGCGATCAGGATCAGCGTCAGCATGAAGTCGATCACCTCGACCGAGCGCGGCAGGCGGTGGTCGAAGGGCTTGACGATGGCGAAGGCGATGACCAGGATCGCGCTCGAGATCGCGACGGCGCGGAGGATGACGAGGAAGTCGCGGCCGCTGACGTAGCGCCACCACTTCTGGTAGAGCCCGGAGGCGGCGAAGATGATCAGCTTGCCCGCGACGACGAAGCCGACCGACTGGGCGAAGAGGTCCTCGTAGCGGCGCGGCCAGCCGTGCGGGTCGTCGAGGAACCGCAGCTGGAAGGCGAGGAAGTAGGCCAGCGCGACGAGTGCCGCGTCGGCGAGGATCTGTCCCACCCGGTTGCGGTAGACGGGATGGTTCAACCGGCGCATGAACGGCCGAGTTTACGTGCCGTTTCTAAGGTTTGGCCCTGTAGTGTGGCGCCGCATGTTTCTCCCCGAGGCCAGCCTGACCGGGCCGATCGTCGAATTCTGCGTCAACGTGATCAACGACACGGGGGTGTGGGGCGTCTTCCTGCTGATGGGCGCCGGCTCCGCCTGCATCCCGATCCCGAGCGAGGCGGTGATGCTGTTCGGCGGCTTCACGGTCTCCGAAGGCGACCACTCGCTGATCGCGATCCTGGTCGCCGGGTTCCTCGGCAACATGGTCGGCTCCTGGCTGACCTACGCGATCGGCTACTACGGCCGCGTCGACCTGATGGAACGCAACAAGCTGATCCACGTCAGCCCGGCGCGGCTGGCCCGGGTCGACGGCTGGTTCAAACGGCACGGCGACATCACCGTCTTCTTCTGCCGCATGATCCCCCTGGTCCGCGCCTTCATCTCGCTGCCGGCCGGCGTCGCCGAGATGCCCTTCTGGCGCTTCACCTGGCTGACCGCGCTCGGCTCGATCCCCTGGGTGATCGGCTTCGGATTGCTCGGCCGCGCGGTCGGGGATGAATGGGAAAAGTGGCGCGAACACCTTTCGATCCTCGACTACATCGTCGTCGCGGCGATCGTCGCGGCCGTCCTCTACTGGCTCTACCGACGGTTCGTCCAGAAGCCGGCGCCGACCCCGGGCGCTTGAACGGGGGGCGGCTGCCGGTCTCCCGCGCGATCGCGCTGGGGCTGGTGCAGGGCCCCGCCGAGCTGCTCCCGGTCTCCAGCTCCGCCCACATCGTCCTCGTCCCCTGGCTGCTCGGCTGGGACTGGGAGGAGATCGACCCGGAGGTACGCAAGAGCTTCGAGGTGGCGCTCCACACCGGCGCCGCGGCGGCGCTCCTGATCGGGCAGCGGCGCCTGATCGCCGAGGAGCTGCGCACCTTCGACGCCCGCCGGGCCCTCCTCCTCGTCCTCTCCTTCGCCCCGGCGGCGGCGGTCGGCTACGGGTTCGAGCGCCAGATCGAGGAACGGCTCGGCGGACCGCGGGCGACCGCCTTCGGACTCCTCTTCGGCGCCGCGCTGATGCTCCTCGCCGACCGGCGCGAGCAGCTGCGCGGCCGCGGCGAAGCGACGCCGCTGGACGGCCTGGTGCTGGGCGTCGCGCAGGCGATGGCGCTGGCGCCGGGGGTGTCGCGCAACGGCGTCACCCTGGCGGCGGCGCGCTGGCGGCGCTTCACCCGCACCCAGGCCAACCTGCTCTCGCGGACGATCGCGCTGCCGATCATCGTCGGCGCCACCGGCCTCAAGGGGGTCCGCCTGGCGAGGCGCGGCACGACCCCGGAGCTGCGCCGCACGCTCGCGGTCGGCATCGGCGCCTCCTTCGTCTCGACCCTGGCCTCCCAGCGCCTGATCGGCCTGGTCGAGCGCGACCGCGCGCTCTGGCCCTACGCCGCCTACCGGGCGGCCCTGGCGGCGGTCGTGCTGGCGAAGCTGCCCCGCGGGGGCTAGTTGTTGATTCCGCCGCGGGGCCTCGGGGCGGCGTTCGAGGGCGTCGGGAGGGGCTCGCGGGCATCTCGCGACGACTCGGGGGCGTGGCGGCCGTCCGAGGTGCGTCCCGGGCGTCTCGTGGCGGCCCCGGCAGGTTGTGGCCGCCACGAGAC
>DASZUH010000140.1:0-25672 GCA_035547715.1 Solirubrobacterales bacterium | reverse complement strand
GCCGCCGACGCGGCCCGCGAGGCGGGGCTCGGCCCGCGCTGCCGCAACCCGTTCCGCAGCATCGTGGTGCGCGCGGTCGAGCTGGTGCAGGCCGCCGACGAAGCACTGGCGCTGATCGACGCCTACGAGGAGCCGGACGCGGCAGCCGTCGCGGTCGAACCACGGGCCGGGGTCGGCCACGGTGCCACCGAGGCGCCGCGCGGGATGCTCTACCACCGCTACGAGATCGACGCGGAGGGGACGATCCTGGACGCCCGGATCGTGCCGCCGACCTCGCAGAACCAGCGCGCGATCGAGGCCGACCTGCGGACCGTGGTCGAGGCCGGCCTCGACCTCTCCGACGAGGACCTGACCCGGCGCTGCGAACAGGCGATCCGCAACCACGACCCCTGCATCTCCTGCTCGACCCACTTCCTCGACCTGACGGTCGAGCGTGGCTGAGACGCCGGCGCCGGTGCTGCTCGTCGGCCTCGGCAACGAGCTGCGGGGCGACGACGGCGTCGGGATCGCCGTGATCCGAAGCCTCCGCGAGGACCGCCCCGTCGGTGTGGAGCTGCGCGCCGAGGGGGGCGACCCGTTGGCGCTGGTCGAGGCGTGGCGGGGTCGCGCCGCGACCGTGGTCGTCGACGCCGTCCGGGCCGCGGCGCCCGCCGGAACCATCCTGCACCTGGACGCCGGTGCCGGCCCGCTGCCCGCGAGCCTCGCGGCCGAGGCCTCGACGCATGCGACCTCGCTCGCCGCGGCCGTCGAGCTGGCACGCGAGTTGGGGACCCTGCCCGGGCGGGCGCTGGTGCTCGGGGTCGCGGGACGGCGGTTCCGTCAGGGCGAGGGGCTCTCCGCGGCGGTCGCGGCGGCATTGCCGACGGTCGCCGAGGAAGCGCGACGGCTGGCGATGCGCGAGGCAACCCTGGAGGGTGAGACGGCGGCCACGGTACGGGGATGCGCCGCTCGGCCCGGAACCTGCACGCCCGCGTCGTGAGCCATATCTCCGGACCCTGCGACGTCTGGATCGCGTACCGGCCTCGACCGTGAGGGCCCGAGACGTCGTCGGCGTGCTCCTGCTCCTCCTGTCCGCGGTTGAGATCGGCTGGACTCCGTCTGGCACCGTGCCCCATTTCGTGCCCCAACAGGATCACGACAGAAGCAGGTCCAGACGTTCGTGAACAACGCGAGCACGCCCGGCACCCAACGGCCCGTATCCCGCGGTTGCTCCTTCGACCGCGTAGTCGAAGTAAGGCGTGGTGTGGAGTTCGGCCAGTTCACTCTCGATGTAGGCGCGGACAGCCGACGGGGCGGCCGTAACCTCCTTGGTCAGCTCGGGCCGTCCGTCGAACAGCGTAAGGACGTCATGGACGTCCAGGCTCCGCAGCAAGTCTCCTCCACCGCGGCCCTTCCAGGCGCAGAGCTTGGTCGCTACCAACAACACCGGGGTCGCTGCCAGGATCTCGGCCCCCGAATCGAGAGAAATGGTCGCCGCAGACGAGATCGCCTCCTCGTACCACGGATTGGAGAAACCGAGAATCGCCGGGTCGGTTGGCATCACGTCGAGGACCAGTCGCGGCTCGACGCTCCGCCAGCGACAGAGGACCGGTTCGCCGGCCGACTCCTCGAAACCCCGCACGCGCAGTCGCTCACAAAGCCGGTAGTACTCGGCGCGGGTGGCAACCTCGCAGATGACGTCGACGTCCTCGGTAGCCCGGGCGGGCGGTGCGGCCGGCTCAGTGAGCCAAAGATGAACGGTCGCGCCGCCGATGAAGACGACCTCGTCGAGGATCGGCCCGAGCAGTTCGGCGGCGACCTCGAGTTGGAGGGCACTCACGAGCCCGTCCTCTCCATCCGCTCACGCAGCATGCGCTCAAGAAACTCCCCGGCGATCCGACGAACCCGTACGTCCCCTGCCCTCAAACTGTCGAGGAGCGCCAGGATCGCGCCGAGCTCCGACCAGTCCTCGACGGCCTCCGGTGCGGACGGATGCAGCGGCTCAATCGCCTGCCCTCGCACCTTCCCTCTCGCGTAGGCCCACACTGGTGGTGGTTCTTCGCCCGAAGAACGAATCGCTCCCGCCATCGGCTCGGCCGCCCAAGCGGCGAGAACTCCCGGCACCATCGGACCCAGTTGGGCGGGGGCGATAAAGCGCAGGGCGTGGATCGCGAACTCGTCGAAGTTGGGGACGTGGACCTCCCGCCGTTCTCCCGAATACAAATCCGCACCCTGGGCGCGCGTGAGGGCCCGCTGGACGACCGGGTGCGGAACACGGAGACGTTCCGCAAGCGACCTGTAGCTCCACTGGCGATCCTCGGCAAGCAGGCCGGCGAGCACGTAGATGTCGGGTGGCTTTACCATCGAGTCTCCGTATGACGTATCGATACATGATACAGAGCCCTCAGCTGAGTGCCGGGAAATGTCAATTGTGTTCCAAATTCGACACAGATCGGCATATGCTCGCCATCTGAAACGAGAAGCGGTCGACCTTGTCCGCATGCCGTGCCCCACAGCTCCAATTCGTCCTCAACTCGGAGCGTAGGAGCTGGGCAAACGCCGCGGCCAAGCGAAATTCCCGAATGCGCCCGACTGGATTCGAACCAGTGACCTTCGGTTCGTAGACCGACTACACGGCCCTCGGGGACGCCGGCGAAGAGCTCTCCGGGCAGGCGGATGCCGATGCCCTGGAAAGCGGCTACGAGGCGACGCTGCGGCGCCTTCGACGGGCCGGCGATCGGGTCGTGATGATCCGGGACACGCCCAAGGCACCGTTCGACGTGCCCGAATGCGTGGCGGCGCATCCGGAGGACCCGGATGCGTGCGACTTCGAGGAACACGACCGCTGGGCGCGTGACTTCGACGTTCGGGCGGCGACGGCGACCGGGGTCCCCCTGATCGACCCGAGACCGGAGATCTGTCCGCGCGGCCTCTGCCGAGCCGTGATCGGCGACATCCTCGTCTACCGGGATGCCGCCCACCTGACGGCGACCTTCGCCCGCGGCCTCGCCCCGTGGTTCGCACCGCGACTGGACGAGGCTTTCGCCCGGCCGCCCCCGCGCGCGGCTTTACGCGCTCACGAGGGCGTGGCGCCACTCCTCGGGGCGGTCGAGATGAGCTTCGTGGCCCGCGCCGGGGATCGTCACCAGGCGGGCCTCCGTACCGGCGGTCATCCGTTCGGCGATGTCGAGGGGTAGATCGCCGTTCTCCCCGCGCACGACGAGCTTCGGACAGCGGATCCTTTCCCACTCGTCCCAGTGGTCGCCCGGCGGCGCCTCGACCAGGGTGCGGACCATGACGGCCGGGTCAAAGCGTGGCCACCAGCCTCCCGGCCGCCGCTCGAGGCCGTCCGCCCAGGTCTCGGCGTCGCGGCCGCGGGCGTCGAAGAAGTCGAGCGCCTCCCGGCGGGTCGCGAACGGCACCGGCCACTCTGCGAGCGAGCGTTCCACCGCCGCGATCGTGGCGGTGTCCGGCGTGGCCGGCATCGCCTCGACGACGATCAAGGAGCGGGCCAGGTCGGGGCGCTCCGCCGCCATCAACATCGCCGTCAGCCCACCCAACGACTGGCCGACCAGCGCGCACGGCCCGAGCTCGAGCCGCTCGATCGCGGCGACGGCGTCGGCGACGTGCGCCGCCCGCGAGACGTCGGCGGGCAGACGCTCGCTCTCGCCGTGGCCGCGCGCGTCGAAGGCGACGACGCGGTGGTCGCGGGCAAGCCAGGAGGCCGTCGCCGACCACTCCCCCGACCAGCCCGCCAGGCCGTGCAGGAGGAGCGCCGTCGGGCCGGCGTCTCCCCATTCCCGGCCGACGAGGTGGACGCCACCGCGCTCGAGGGCGATCCGACGCGGGCGGATCACCTGCTCGACCCGGAGCCGACGCGAGCCGGACCAGAGGTCCCGTCGCCCGCCAGGTGAGCCGCCAGATGGGCGATGACCTCGCGGGCGTCGTCCTCGATCCCGTGGACGAACGTCGAATTGCGGCGGCGCAGGACGGGCAGGCCGAGGGCGTAGATGCCGGGGCTGTCGACGACGCCGCCGTCGTGGCGGAGGCGGCCCTTGGCGTCGAGGACGGGCAGCTCGAGCCAGCGGTAGTCGGGGCGGAAGCCGGTCGCCCAGATGATCGTGCCGATCTCGCCGCTGCGCAGGTCGAGATGCCAGCGTGGTGAGCGCGGCGCGGCGGTCGGGGCGAGGCGCTCGGGCGGTGGGAGCCCGTCGTCGATCCCCGCGGTCAGGGCCCACTCGTCGAAGCCGTCGAGCAGCCTGCCCAGCTTCAGGTCGGCCAGCGCGCAGACGTTGCGCAGACCGCCGGAGAAGAGGGCGCGGCCGTCGCGGATCGAGGCGAGGCGGCCGACCAGCTCCACCCCCATCGAGGTCAGGGCGTTGAGGTCCAGCGTCACCCGCTCGGCGCTCCCGATCAGCTGCGGGGAAGGCAGCCGACGGGCGCGGGCGAGGTCGTCGAGCTCGTCGTGGCGCTGTCGCCAGACCCCGGCGGCGTCCATCCACCAGAGCACATCGCGGTCGCGGTAGGTGCGCGGCATCCGCACGTGCTCGCCGACCGCCAGGACCACCCGACGGCCCGATCGCCGCAGCTCGGCGGCGAGCTGGACGCCGGTCGCCGAGGCGCCGACGACGAGCACCCCACCCTCCCCCAGGCGCCCGGGGTTGCGGTACTCGAACGGGGTCAGCTGGGAGACCACCGCGGGCACGGCCGCCGCCAGGCCCGGCACCGAGGGCCGGTTGCAGGCACCACTGGCGATGACGACGGTCCGCGCCTCGATCTCGCCGCGGTTCGTCCTCAGCCGGTAACCGTCGTTCCCGCGCCGCAGCGAGCGGACCTCCGTCTCGGTGCGGACCGAGGCACCGTCCTGGACGGCGAAGCGCCCCAGCCGGTCGACGACCTCGGCCGCGTCCATATAACCGTCGGGGTCGTCCCCGTCGTAGGCGAAGCCGGGCAGGCCGAACTGCCAGTTGGGCGTGAGCAGCCGCATCGAGTCCCAGCGCTCGCGCCGCCACGAGTTCGCCACCTCGCCGCGCTCGAGGACGACATGGTCGATCGAGCGCGCGGCGAGGAAGTGGCCGGCGGCCAGGCCCGCGTGGCCGGCCCCGATGACGACGGTTGCGAGGCGCTCGACGGCGCCCCGATCAGGCGACGGCGACCGTGACCTCCGTCGGGTTGGTCAGCGCGTCGAAGACGGCCGAGCGCTTCTGCGACTGGGCGACCAGTGCCTCGATCTCCTCGGGGGAGGCGTCGGCGTCGATCGCGAAGGTGACGGCGATGTCGTTGAAGCCGTTGCGGACGTCGCTGTCGGCGCCGAGGATGCCACGGATGTCGTGACTGCCCTCGACCGTCGCCTCGACCGAGCGGAGCTGGATGCCGCGGTTCTGGGCGACCGAGGCGACCCCGGCGGTGAGGCAACCGGCGAGCCCGACGAGCAGGTACTCGATCGGCGTGATGCCGTTGTCGGTCGCCGCGAAGACGTCGGGGTGATCGGCCTCGAAGCTGGTCTCGGCCCGGTGGCTCTGCTCCTCGCCGAGTCCGAAGAAGTTCTGGATCGTGGTCGTGCTGTGGACGCCGTTACGCCACTTCGAGGACGCCCGCCAGGTGAACTGGGCCGCCTCGGGGGCGCCCCCGAGAGCCTCGCGCGCGTCGAGCAGCGCCTGGACGTTGACTCCGTTGTCGACAGTGGTGGTCATCGCTACCCGCCCCTCTTCTCTTGTCCTAGACTAGTTTGTCGATCAGAAAGCTAGACAAATATAGAAGGAAGAGGAAGGTGGTGTGGAGATGAGCGCGTCGACGGTCGCGGACCCCGGCTCGGTCGGGGTGGTCGAGACGCGCCACCTCGATCTCCCCGGCCCGCTGCGGCTCGAGTGCGGTCGGGAGCTGCACGACGTCCGGATCGCCTACGAGACCTACGGCGGGCTCTCCCCCCTGCGCGACAACGTGGTCCTGGTCTGTCACGCGCTGAGCGGTGACGCCCACGCGGCCGGCCTCTCCGCCGAGGCCGCCGTGGGCAGCACCCGCGACGGCTTCGGCGCGGAGGATCGCGACGGCGCGGGCGGCACCGGCCTCGGCTGGTGGGACGGGATGATCGGGCCGGGCAAGGCCTTCGACACCGACCGCTGGTTCGTCGTCTCGACCAACCTGCTCGGGGGCTGCCGCGGGACGACCGGGCCGTCCTCGCCCGATCCGGCGACCGGTGAGCCCTACGGCCCCGACTTCCCGGTGATCACGGTCGCCGACATGGTCGCCGCGCAGCGGGCGTTCCTGCGGGCGCTCGGGATCAGGCGGGTGGCCGCGGTCGCGGGCGGCTCGCTCGGCGGCATGCAGGCGCTGGAGTGGGCGATCCGATACCCGGACGAGGTCGGCGCGATCGTCGTGATCGCCGCCACCCACGCCCTCCGGCCCCAGGGGCTCGCCTGGAACGCGATCGCCCGCGAGGCGATCATGCGCGACCCGGCCTGGCGCGGCGGCCGCTACGAGGCGGGCGCCGAACCGCGCGACGGGATGGCGGTGGCGCGGATGATCGGACACGTCACCTACCTCTCGGCCGGCGCGCTGGAGCGCAAGTTCGGCCGCCGCCTGCAGGAGGGCACCGACCTCCGCCACACCCTGACGGAGCCCGAGTTCGAGGTCGAGAGCTACCTCCGCCACCAGGGCGACTCCTTCGTCCGCCGCTTCGACGCAAACACCTATCTGCTGACCTCGCGCGCGCTCACCTACTTCGACCTCGCGCGCGACCACGGCAACGGCTCGCTGCGCCGGGCGTTGGAGCCGCTGCGGGCGCGGACGCTGCTGATCTCGTTCAGCTCCGACTGGCTCTACCCGCCGGCCGGCTCGGCCGAGATCGAGCGGGCGCTGCGCGAGCTCGGCCGACCGGTCGAGCACCGGCTGATCGAGGCGCCCTACGGGCACGACTGCTTCCTGCTCGAGGAGGAGCGCCAGACGCCGATCGTCCGGCGCTTCCTGGAGCGGGCGCGATGAAGGCGATGGCGGCCGGCGAGGAGCGGGAGCTCGGCTTCGACACCCGCCAGGTGCACGCCGGCCAGCGCCCCGACCCCAACACCGGCGCCCGCGCGACGCCGATCTTCCAGACCGCGAGCTACGTCTTCGAGGACCCCGAGTCCGCGGCCGCCTACTTCAACCTGCAGGAATACGGCAACACCTACTCGCGGATCATGAACCCGACCGTCGCCGTCTTCGAGGAGCGGATCGCGAACCTCGAGGGCGGCGTCGGCGCGGTCGCCTTCGCCAGCGGCATCGCCGCCCAGGCGGCGGCGCTCTTCACCCTGCTCGAGCCCGGTGACCACGTCGTCTCCTCGGCGGCGCTCTACGGCGGCACGGTCAACCAGCTGAAGCACCTGCTGCGCAAGATGAACGTCGGGCTGACCTGGGTCGACCCCGACGACCCGGAGGCCTGGCGCGCCGCGACGCGCCCGGAGACGAAGGCCTTCTTCGCCGAGACGATCGGCAACCCGGCGGGCAACGTCCTCGACCTCGAGGCGGTGGCGGCGATCGCCCACGGGCACGGCCTGCCGCTGATCGTCGACAACACCTTCGCCACGCCCTACCTTTGCCGGCCGTTCGAGTGGGGCGCCGACATCGTCGTCCACTCGGCGACCAAGTTCCTCGGCGGGCACGGGACGAGCATCGGCGGCGTCGTCGTCGAGTCCGGCGGGTTCGACTGGTCGAACGGGCGCTTCCCGGTGGTGGCCGATCCCTCCCCGGCCTACCACGGACTGCGGTTCCACGAGACCTTCGGCGCCTACGGCTACCTCATGAAGCTGCGGGCGGAGACCCTGCGCGACCTCGGCGCGGCGCTCTCGCCGTTCAACGCCTTCCTCTTCCTGCAGGGGCTGGAGACGCTCTCGCTGCGGATGGAGCGCCACGTCGCCAACGCCGCCGCGGTCGCCGCCTTCCTCGATTCGCACCCTGCCGTGAGCGGCGTCTCCTACCCCGGCCTGCCGGGAAGTCGATACGCGCCGCTCGTGGCCAGGTACCTGCCGGGCGGCGCCGGGGCCGTCTTCTCCTTCGAGTGCGCCGGGGGGCGCGCGGCCGGCGAGGAGCTGATCCGCGGCGTCGGCCTGTGGTCCCACCTCGCCAACGTCGGCGACGCGAAGAGCCTGATCATCCACCCGGCGAGCACCACCCACCGGCAGTTGGACGCGGGCGAACTCGAGGCCGCCGGCGTGGGCCCCGGGACGATCCGGCTCTCGGTCGGAACGGAGTCGGTCGACGATCTGATCTGGGACCTCGGGCAGGCGCTGGAGCGCGGACGATGACCTGGGTCGAGCGCCACCAGGACCCCGACACGATCCGCCGCCTGCTCGGCGAGTCGCGGACGATCGCGGTCGTCGGGCTCTCGTCCAACCCGCTCCGGGCGAGCAACTTCGTCGGCTTCTACCTGAAGCGGCACGGCTACCGGATCGTCCCGATCAACCCGCGCGAGAGGGAGATCCTCGGCGAGCCGAGCTACCCGAGCCTCGCGGAGGCGCCCGGGCCGATCGACCTCGTCGACGTCTTCCGCGCCCCCGACGCGCTGCCCGGGATCGCCGCCGAAGCGGTCGCCGTCGGCGCCGGCGGGCTCTGGTGCCAGTTCGGCGTGATCGACGAGGAGGGCGCCCGCATCGCAACCGAGGGCGGCCTCCCGCTGGTGATGGATCGCTGTCTGAAAGTCGAGCACGCCCGCTACATCGGCCGCATGCACTGGCTCGGCTTCAACACCCGGCAGATCAGCTCCGTGCGCGGCGGCCTGCAGTAACCCCCGTTCCCTCCCACACCCCCCGGAAAGGCCCTCGATGAAACGCCTCTTCTTCAACGCCTTCGTGATGAACACCTCGAGTCACATCCACCACGGGCAGTGGCGCCGTCCCGACGCCCGGCAGGTCGACTTCGACGACGTCGAGGTCTGGATCGACCTCGCCCGCACCCTCGAGGAGGCCCGCTTCGACACGATGTTCTTCGCCGACGTCTCCGGCCTCTACGGCGACTCCGACGCCGACTTCTCGCTCTACGTGCGCGAAGGGCTGCAGATCCCGAGCAACGATCCGACCGTCCTGCTCGGGGCGCTCGCCACCCGGACCGATGACATCGGCCTCGCCGTCACCTCCAACGTCTTCCAGCAGCATCCGACCAACTTCGCCCGCCAGATCTCCACCCTCGACCAGATCAGCAAGGGCCGGGTCGCCTGGAACATCGTCACCGGCACCCAGGACAACGGCTACCGCAACTTCGGCTTCGGCGCACTGGAAGACCACGATGAGCGCTACCGCTGGGCCGACGAGTACGTCGAGGTCACCTACAAGCTCTGGGAGGGATCCTGGGACGAGGGCGCGGTGCTCAAGGACAAGGAGGGCAGCGTCTACTCGGACCCCGCGAAGGTCCACAAGATCTATCACCACGGCGACCGCTACCGGGTCGAGGGGCCGTTCCTCTCCGCGCCCTCGCCCCAGCGGACGCCGGTCCTCTTCCAGGCCGGCTCCTCCGGCGCCGGCCGTGACTTTGCCGCCCGCAACGCCGAGGCGGTCTTCATCACGGCGCCGAATCCCGCCGCCGCCCGCGCGCAGATCGAGGAGACCCGGGCGCTCGCGGTCGAGCACGGTCGGCGGCCGAAGGACATCACCTTCCACCAGGGCCTGTCCTTCGTGATCGGTGCGACCCCGGCCGAGGCCGCGGAAAAGCTCGAGTGGTACCGGGGCTTCGCCAGCGCCGACGGATACGCCGGGCACGCCGCGGTGACCGATCTGAACGGCCGCGTCTACCCGCCCGACACGCCGCTCGCCGCGGCCGAGACGAACGGCTCGCGCGGTCGACTCGAGTACCTGCGCCGCTTCGCCGCCGACGAGAAGACGACGCTCGGCGAAGCGTGGGTCCGCCGGCGCCTCGACACCGTCATCGTCGGTACCCCGGCCCAGATCGCCGAGCAGATCGAAGCGTGGCAGGAGGTCGGGGTCGACGGGATCAACGTGATCAACTGGGTGATCCCCGGCTCGTTCGAGGAGTTCGCCGACGAGGTGATGCCGGAGTTGCGCGAACGTGGCCTCGCCCAGGCCGAGTACGCCGAGGGGACGCTGCGAGGCAAGCTGTTCGGCACCGACCGGCTTCCCGACACCCACCCCGCCGCCGGCTACCGCGGCGCCTTCACCGACGGGCCGCGGAGCTGGGCCGAGGCGGCGCGGTCACCCGGGACGCCGTCCTCGAAGTCGCCCGGATCGAGATAGACCGCACGCGCCTGGTCGGCGCCGGCCCGGCTCCTCAGCCGACGCCGGCGACGCCCACCGGCGAGTCCGCCCGCGCCGCCTCGACCCGCGGGAAGAGGTGCTCGGCGAAGCGTCGCATCTCGCGCTCGAACGGCTGGAACTGGAGCATGAAGAGCTCGATGCCCAGTCGGTGGAACGCGAGGATCCGCTCGGCGACCTGGTCGTAGCTGCCGACCAGGCCCGCGGCCGTGCCGCCGTTGGTGCCGATCGCCGGATTCGCCCTGGCTTTCTGGAACATCACCGCCTTCGGATCGACGTTGGCGAACAGGTGCTCCATCTCGGCCTTGTCCTTGGCCGCCAGCTCCCAGGCGTAGGCGAGCTCCTCCTGCGCCTCGGCCTCGGTCGCGCGCGCGATCACGAACGCGGCCAGCCCGAAGCGCAGCGGCGCGCCGGCGCGCGGCCGGCGCCGCAGGTCCTCGATCAGGTCCCTGACGTCACCCGGCGGCTGCCCGTTGATGAACCAGACGTCGGCGAGGTCGGCGGCCAGCGCCCGGGCGGGCTCCGACTCGCCGCCGAGGTAGATCGTCGGCCGCGCCCGATAGGAGTCGGCGGGCTCCAGCAGGTAATCGTCGATCTTGAAGTACTCGCCCTCGAAGGAGACCGTCTCACCCGCGATCAGGCCGCGGACGACCGCGAGCCACTCGCGACCGTAGGCATAGCGCTCGTCGTGCTCGGCGAAGCCGATCCCGGCCCGCTCGAGCTCCGGTCTGAACCAGGCGTTGACGACGTTGATCGCAAAGCGCCCACGCGACATCTCCTCGATCTGCAGCGCCATCTTGGCGAGCACCACGGGGTGGTAGAGGTAGGGCTTGATCGCGCAGATCACCTCGATCCGCCCGGTCAACGCGGCGAGGCCCGCCGAGGCGGTCCAGGCCTCGAGCTGATCGTTGCCCGGCCCGCGGGCGTTGAGCGTGTGCTGGGCGACCAGGGTCGAGTCGAAGCCGAGCTCCTCGGCCTCCAGGACCAGCGCCTTGTTGCGCTCCCAGGAGGCGTCGACGGGGTCCTCGGGGTGGCTGCGGGCGGCCCAACTGCCACCGACGATCGCCCAGACGCCGAGGCGAAGGCCCGCCTGCGGGTCGCGTGCCATCAGCCCTCCTCCCCCACTCCTCAGGCCCCGACCAGCGCGATGGACTCGCGGGCCGCCTCCAGCGGACCGGCGGCGATCCACTCGCGGACGTCGAAGTCCCGCCCGATGTAGCCGTGGCGCAGGAGGAAGTCCTTCTGCGCCTCGATCGCCACGACCAGGTCGTCGTCGAGCGAGGGCTCGAGCGCCGCGTAGATCTCCTCGGTGTAGCCGGGCAGGACGAAGTCCTCGGCGATGCCGACCTCGTGGGCGAGGATGCGGCGGGCCTCCTCGACGTTCTCCCGCGCCCAGCGGGCCGCCTTGATCGAGGTCGCGATGTAGCGGGCGACCAGCTCGGGATGCTCGTCGACGAGGGCGCCGCTGGCGGTCAGCGCGGTCGGCGTCAGGTTGTTGACCTTCAGCAGCGGGTCCTCCTGGGCGCGGATGTCGAAGACGACCTCGAGCCCGAGCAGCGCCTCGAGATCGGGGCCGCGGCCGCCGGCGACGTAGATCGCGTCGATCTTGCCGTCGAGCAGGGCGAGCAGCTCGACCGACTGCAGGCGGCGGTTCGAGTAGGCGTCCCAGAGCGAGCCGGCGTGCGAGGCGTCGCGGCGGGCGGTGGCCAGGTAGCGCTCGGTCGTCTCGAGGTTCACCAGCTCGACGTCGTCCAGCCCGAGGCCGACGTGGCGCAGCGTGCTCTCGTAGCCGTGCAGTGCCGTCGCGTGGAAGAAGTCGATCTGGTCGTTGACCCGGCGGGTCAGCCCGAGCCGCCGGCCCTTGAGGTCCTCCGGGCCGGAGATGCCCCAGCCCGGCCGGGTCAGGATCGCCTGGTACTGGTTGGTCCAGGTGAGCCCGACGAGGCGCACGTCGGAGCCGCGCGACCGGGTCCAGATCGGCGGGATGTTGCCGCCCTGGCGGAACGAGTTGGCCTGGCTGTGATCGAAATGCGACTCGCGGACGGTGCTCTCGACCGTCGACTGCAGGGAGGAGATCGTGATCCCGTCGGGGTCGAACTCCTCGTCCATCCAGCCTTTGGCGATCGCGATCCCCGAGGCGGCGGGGACGGGGCAGCGCGTGTACCAGAGCTCGCGTACCTCGGTCTCGGTTGGGGTGCTCATGAAAGTTGACCTCCTGGTGGTTGTTGGCGCAGTCGGCGGACGAGGCGGTAAGGGTGCGCGGCGCTCACTTGATGACCTCCTTGCGACGGGAGGCCATCGCGAAGACGGCGGCGACGATGATCACCGCGCCTTTGATGATGGTCTGGGTGTAGCTCTGCACTTCGAGTTGGTTCAGGCCGTCGGAGAGGACGGTCAGGATCAGCACCCCGAGCAGCGTCCGCTCCACTCCCCCGACCCCGCCCGAGAGCGCGGTGCCGCCGATCACGATCGCGGCGATCGAGTCGAGCAGCGTGGTCGAGCCGAGCGTCGGGCCGGCCGAGTTCAGCTCGGCCGCCATCAACAGGCCGCCGAGTGCGGCGGTGACCCCCGAGAGGACCATCGCGATCACCTTGATCCGGTTGACGCGGATCCCCGACAGCTGGACCACGGTCTCGTTGCCACCGAGCGCGTAGAGGTAGAGGCCGAGCCGGGTCCGCCGGCTGAGGAACCAGATCGCGAGGAAGACGATCAGGGCGATCAGGGCGGCGTTCTGGACGTGGGTGATCAGCTGGCCGGTGGCCAGCTTCTGCACGCTCGGGGCGGTGAAGCTGATCGAGGAGCCGGCCATGAAGGTGAGGCCGATGCCGGAGAGCAGCGAGAGCGTCCCCAGGGTGGTGATGAAGGACGGGACCCGCCCGTAGGCGAAGACGATCCCGTTGATCAGGCCGACCGCAACCCCCACCGCGAGGGCCAGGAGGATCACCCAGACGACCCCGATCGGTCCCGACTGGAGGACCTTGGCGACGATCGCGCCGGAGATCAGCGCCGCCGAGCCGACCGAGAGGTCGACGCTGCCCATGATGATGACGAGCGTCGCCCCGAGCGCCGTGAGCAGGAGGATCCCCGCTTCCCCGGTCATGAAGGTGAGGTTCTGCGTGCTGAGGAACGATTCGGCTTCGACGCTGAAGTAGACGAACATCACGACCAGCGCCGTCAACGGCAGGAGGTTGCGCAGCAACGGCCCGGGCTCGATCCGCGAGCGCCAGGAAGGGCCCTGCGGCGCGGGCGGCGCCGCGGCGGTCGCGGGCCCGGCGGCGACCGGGGTCGGGTCGGGTCTCGTCTTCGTGTCAGGGGTCATTTCGCTCGGCTCCCGTTCGTCTGGGGATGGGGGTGGTCTGGGTCTGCCGGGGGGTCGGTGGCGCCGGGGATCATGCGGGCGACGACGTCGCCCTCGGCGGGCTTGGCGTCGACCGGCGCGTCGAAGGACTCGACGATCTCTCCGTCGGTGATGACGAGGACGCGGTTGGAGAGCCCGACCAGCTCGGGCAGGTCGTCACCGATGACGACGATGGTGGTGCCTTCGGCGGCCGCGACGCGCACCAGTTGATAGATGCCCTCGCGCGCGCCGGTGTCGACGCCCTGGGTCGGGTTGTCGAGGACGAGGAGCTTCGGGTCACGCATCAGCCACTTGGCCAGGAGCACCTTCTGGGCGTTGCCGCCGGAGAGCGTCGAGACCGGCGCGTCGATACCGCGCGTCACGATCCCCAACCGCTCGACCGCGGCGGCGGCGGCGCGCCGCGCCGCGCTCCGCCGCCAGACGCCGCCGAGCCGCGTCGCGTAGCGGTCGGCGAGCGAGGGGAGCTGGACGTTGGAGACGATGCTCGCGGCCATGATCAGGCCGTTGTGCTGACGGTCGGGCGGCACGTAGCCGATGCCTCGCCTGACCGCCCCGGCGATGCCGCCGCGGTACTCGCGGCCCTGGAGGCGGATGCTGCCGGTGAGTGGCGGGCGGACCCCGCCGATGATCTCGCCGAGCTCGCGCTTCCCCGATCCCTCGGTGCCGGCGATCCCGAGGACCTCTCCGGGCGCGACCGAGAAACTGGCGCCGCGCACCACGGCGCCGGTCACGTCGTCGACCTCGAGCAGCGGGGCGCCCTCCCGCGCCGGCCGCTGTTCCTCGGTGCGGTAGTAGTTGGCCTCGCGGACCCGGCCGACCATCATCTGGTGGAGGTCGGATTCGACCGCGCCCGCGCTCGGCCGTTCCTCGGTCTTCTCGCCGTCCTTCAGCACCACCAGCCGGCCGCAGGTCCTGATCACCTCGGGCAGGCGGTGGGAGACGAACATCACCGCGGCCCGATCGCGGAGCCGCTCGAGCAGGCGCAGGAAGTTCTCCTCGTGCTCCTGGTCGAGCGCGCTCGTCGGCTCGTCGAAGAGGACCACCGGGTGCTCGATCTCGAGCAGTTCGGCGAGGCCGACGACGCGGGCGATGTCGAGGCTCTGCCGGGCGCCCGGGGTGAGGCCGCCGACCTTGCGACGGACGTCGATCCCGGCGACCCCCAGCTCCTCGAGCACCGCGCGCGAGCGACGGCGCATCCTGGACCGGGCGAGGACTCCGGCGCGGGTGCGGAAACGGTCCTCCCAGCCGAAGAACATGTTCTCGTAGACGGGCAGGACGTCGATCAGGGCGGGCTCCTGGAAGACCCGGAAGATCCCCAGGGCGTTGGCCTCGTGGTAGCTGCGCGGGGAGATCGTCTCCCCGTGCAGCCGCAGCGTGCCGGCGTCCGGCGGAAAGACACCGCAGGCGATGTTGAGGAAGGTGCTCTTACCGGCCCCGTTCTCGCCGATCAGCCCGAGCACCTCACCGCGCCCGAGCCCGATGTCGACGCCCCTCAGGGCAGCCTGGCCGCCGAAGGATTTCGTGATCCCCTCGGCCTCGAACCAGGCCCGGCTGCTGTCGACCGCGGTCGCCATCGGTGGCTCAGCTGAGCGGCGAGGGGCCGAGGACGGGGATCTTGTAGTGCTCTTTCCATTCTTCGCGGACTTTCTTGAAGCTGCCGTCTTCTTTCGCCTTCAGGTAGGCGGCGGGGTACTGGTAACCGCTCGGCTTCGGCACTTCCGGGAACAGTTCTTCGAGGTTTTCCCAGGGGAATGCTTCGAACTGCCAGTCCCAGTTCTTCGGCGATTCGATCCGCGAGAGCAGCTTCGCGCTGAATTGCTTGTCGACCGGCCCGGTCACGTAGCGGTCGAGGTACGGCTGGACGTTGCTTTTCTGCAGGATCACCGCGTTCCAGCCGAACATCCGTTCCGCTTCGTTCATCTTGAAGCCGTTGAGGCGATCGAAGAAGTTCGCTGTGATCACGTAGGAGGGATAGGACGGGACATTGCCGGTGGTCGAGACCTGCGTGCCCGCGGCGATCCGTTTGACGCCTTCGACCGAGCCGTTGGCGCCGGTCACGAAGATGTCCTTGCCCGGCACCTTGCCCGCCGCTTCGATCGCCGCCACGGCGCCGGTCGTCGCGTCGTCGTTGATCCCGACGACGCCGGTCGTCTCCGGGTAGCGGGTGAGCAGCGCCGCCGTCGCCTTCTGCGAGGCGGCGGGTTCGTATTCGCCCGGAAGTTCGCCGGCGAGCTTGATCTTCGGGTACTTGGCGAGCGCCTTCTTGAAGCCCGCCAGGCGGACGATTTCGGTGGCGTCTTCGGGTCCGAAGCCGGACAGCCGGACCACGGTCCCTTCTTCGCCCATCGCCTTGAACAGCAGCTCGCAGGCGTCCGCGATCCCGGTCACCTCGTCGTCGATCAGGAACTGCGAGTACCAGGGGCCCGAGTCCCAGGGGGTGAACCACGGTTCGTTCGCCCAGGCGGCGGAGAAGTACATTTCGTTCTGGTTCGCCGATTCGGCCATCGTCTTCACCAGACCGCCGTCGACGGCGAGGATGAAGACGCCGTCGATGCCCTTGGTCAGCGCCTGGTTGAACTCGTTCTGCTGGGTCGTGGCGTCGCCCTTGCCATCGAAGCTGGTGGACGACATCCCCAACTGCTTCGCGGCGGCCGCGGCGCCTTCGTTCCACTCGACCGAGTAGTCGCCGACCAGGGAGAAGTTGATGATCGCAACCTTGCCGTCGCTGGCCGCCGAAGCGCTGCCGCCACCGCCACCGCCGCACGCGGCGAGGATGTTCCCGGCCGCGGCCGCGCCCACCGTCGCCCCCAGCACCTTGAGGAACTGGCGTCGGCCGATCCCATGCATGTCGAGCCGCTCGGCGATCTCATCGGCCTTCTGGCGGTCGATCAAGTTGCTCGGGTCGGTCATCTGTTTCCTACTCCTTCGATCGGGGGTTGAAGCCGGGCGCGAGAATGTATGGTAAATCGATCGACAAACCCGACAAAAAAGGTTTTTCCGATCACCGGACGTTCGGGGGTATCGCGGGCGGCTCCGGCGGGACGCTCGTGACGGGGCTCAGGCGGCGACGGGCTCGGCGGCGCGGACGAGCGGCAGCACGTGCTCGGCGAAGCGGGTCATCTCCGCCTCGAAGGGCTGGAACTGCAGCATCAGCAGCTCGATCCCGATCTCGTTGAACTCGCGGATCCGCCGGGCCACCGTCTCGTAGCTACCGACCAGCCCGGCGGCGGTGCCACCGTTGGTGCCGATGTGCGGGTGTTCCTTGAAGGTCTGGAACATCACCGCCTGGGGATCGGCGTTGCCGTAGACGTGCTCCAGCGCCTCCGTGTCCCTGCCCGCCAGCTCCCAGGCGTAGGCGAGTGCCGCCTCGGCCTCCTCGTCGGTCTCGCGGGCGATCACGAAGGCCGCCAGGCCGAAGCGCACCGGCGCACCCGTGCGCGGGCGGGCGGCGACGTCCTCGATCAGCCCCTTGACGATCTCGGCGGGCCTACCGTTGATGAACCAGACGTCCGCCTGCCCGGCGACCAGGTCGCGGGCGGGCTCGGACTCGCCGCCGACGTAGATCGTCGGCCGCTCGCGGAAGCTGTCGGCCGGCTTCAGCTGGTAGCCGTCGACATCGAAGTGGCGGCCCTTGAAGCTCACCTTCTCGCCGCCGAGGAGGCCCCGCACGATCGCCAGCCACTCGCTGCCGTAGGCGTAGCGATCGTCATGGTCGGGGAAGGCGATCCCGGCGGGCTCGAGCTCGGGTTTGTACCAGGCGTTGACCACGTTGATCGCGGCACGACCTTCGCTGATCTCCTCGATCTGCAGGGCCATCTTCGCGAGCACCACCGGGTGGTAGAGCAGCGGCTTGATCGCGGTGATGGTCTCGATCCGCTCGGTGGCCTCGGCGAGCGCCGCCGAGGCGGTCCAGGCCTCGAGCTGGTCGAGCTGATGGCCGAACGGATTGATCGTGTGCTGGGCGAGCAGGGTCGAGTCGAAGCCGAGCTCCTCGGCCAGGAGGACCTGACGACGGTTGCGCGCCCAGGAGGCATCGAGCGGATCCTCCGGGTGCTGCAGGGACGCCCAGGTCCCGTAGACGTTGGCCCAGATCCCGAAGCGGAGCGGTGGCGGGGTGGTCATGGCGTGGCGTACCTCCTGGGGCATGTCGGACCATTCTTCATTAACTTGGTCGATATTATCGGAAAGCACCCGACCGACACAACCCCTTCACCCGAAACGAGGAACGAAGATGAGCGACGAGCCGAGCACCCCGACCCTGATCGACTTCCACGGGCACTGGTTCCCGTCCAACGTGGTCGACGCCGACCCGGCGGCTGATCTGCCGCCCTCGGTGGCGGCGGTCTGGCCGCTGCTCCTCGACATCGATACGCAGCTGCGCGACGCCGCGGCCGCCGGGATCGAGCTGAAGGTCATCTGCGCGCCGTACTCCTCGCTCGCCTGGTCCGCGCACGTGCCGCTCGCCGAGATCCCGGCCCGCGTCAACGACACCTACGCCGAGCGGGTCGCCGAGTCCCCCGACCGGCTGGCGGCGCTGGCGACGATCGACGCCTTCCGCGGTGACGAGGCCGCCGAGGAGGTGCGGCGCGCGGTCACCGAGCTGCACCTGCCGGGCATCGTCGTCGACGCCTCCCAGGGCGAGCGCCTGCTGAGCGCGCCGGAGGCGCGACCGACCCTGGTCGCCGCCGCCGAGCTCGGTGTGCCGGTCTTCGCCCACCCGGTCAACCCGCCGGTCCTGCCCGAGCGCTACGCCGCCGAGAAGGGCCTCGGCGTGCTGCTCGCGCGGGGGGCGGAGTCGGCGCTCAGCACCCTCCACCTGCTGCGCGCCGGCGTGCTCGACGAGCTGCCGGACCTGCGCCTCGTCATCGCCGGCATCGGCGCCGCGGCGCTCAACCTCTCCGTCTTCCTCGACTCGCCGGAGCCCGACGCGCCGCGCCCCTCGGACGCGCGCTCGCGCCTCTACGTCGACACGATGGGCTTCGACGCGCCCGCCCTGCGCTTCGCCGTCGACGTGGTCGGCGCCGAGCACGTCGTGGTCGGCAGCGACTGGCCGATCATGTGGCGGAACGCCGGGCGCGACCGGGTCGAGGAGATGATCGGCGCCGCCGGCCTCGACGAGCACGACGGCGCGCTCGTCGCGGCCGGCAACGCGGCCGATCTCCTCGGCCTCAGAAGAACCAGCTCGGCGGCAGCGGCGAGCCGTTGATCGCGACGTCGCCGATCACCATCGCCTTGTAGGAGGTGGGGTTGTGCGAGGCGACGGTGCGGGCGTTCCGCCAGTGGCGGTCCAGGTTCTTGGACCGCTTCGTGGCGGACGCCCCGCCGACGTCGAAGAGCGTCCACCCCACGCCGCCCGCGAGGCCGTCGACGACGACCTTCGCCTTCGCCGCCTGTAGTGACGCCCGTTCGGCCAGGGCCGGGTCGGGCGCGCCGTCGACGACCGAGTCGGCCGCGTCGTCGATCGCCTCGGCGGCGATCAGGACGGCGCTCTCGGCGGCGTAGGCGGCCGCGACCATCTGCCCCACCCCCTCCTGCAGGATCGGGTCGGTCGGCGCCGTCTCGCTCGGCGCGTGGGTGAAGGTGCGGTCGCGACTCCTGACCAGCGCCACCGCGTCGCGGGAGGCGGCGGCGAGGATGCCGGCGATCAGCGCGGTCAGGTGCAGTTGCATGAAGGCACCGGTGTAGCGGGGTCGGTCGCCGCGCTCGCCGTCGTCCTGGATCTCGTCGGCCGCGATGTGGACGTGCTCGAACCGCGAGGTGCCGGTCCCGGTCAGGGCCTGGCCCATGCCGTCCCAGTCGTCCTCGAGGGTGACGCCCTCGCGGTCGGCGGGGAAGACGGCGGTGACGATCCGGTCGTCGGGGGTGCGTCCGGTCACCGAGAGGATGTCGGAGTACATGCTGCCGGTCGAGTAGTACTTGGTCCCGTCGAGGACGAAGCCGTCGCCGTGTGGCGCGATCACGGTCTTGAAGGCGGCGGGATCGTACTGGCCGGTGTTGCCGGTGCCGAGCTCGGTCAACGAGCCGCCGAAGATCGTCCCCTTGGCGACCTCCTCGCGCCGGCGCCGATCGCGCTCCGGGAACGGTGAGTGGATCAGGTTCTCGACGGTGAAGAAGTGGACCCGCAGGATGTGGGCGAGGTTCGGGTCGACCTCGGCGAGGCGGATCAGCATCGCGAAATGGTCGCGCAGGGTGGCGTCGGCGCCGCCCTCCTCGCGCGGCAGCCGCAGCGCCCCGAGGCGGGAGCGCCGGACCAGGTCGATCGCGTCGAACGGGGGGATGCCGTCGCGCTCGCGCTCGAAGACGTCGGCCCCGATCTGCTCGAGCAGGCGGTCGAGCTCGGCCGAGCCGAGCTCGGGCGGCGCCTGCAGATTTGCCGGGACGGTGGCGTCGATGCTCACTTGGGTTCCTTCCTCGCTGCGTTGTCTTAGATCAGGGGGTGGTTGGGCGGCGGCGTCCCGGTGACCACGTGGTTGCCGGCGTGGATGTACTTCCAGCGGCCGGGATCGTGGAGGGAGTGGGTGCGGGCGTTGCGCCAGTGACGGTCGAGGTCCCAGCGGGCGTCGGTCGCCGCCGTCCCGGCGTACTCGAAGATCTCGCTCGAGATCTCGACCGCGACGTCGGCGCCGAAGGCCTTCGCTTCGGCGACCGCCAGCGAGGCGGCGGCCGCCTGCTCGGCGTCGGGTTCCCGGCCGGCTGCGTCGATCGCGCGCGCGGCGCGGACGAGGAGCGCCTCGGCGGCGTTCAGCTTGGTCGCCATCTGGCCGAAGCGGTGGAGCAGCACCGGGTCCTCGGCGGCGGTCTCCTTGTCGGACTCGAAGTACGGACGGGTGCGGGTGCGGACGAACTCGGCGCCGTCCTCGAGCGCGTTCCGGGCGATCCCGACGTCGACGGCCGCGTGCATGATCTGGCCGAAGGCGCCGAACACCTGGGGCCGCTCGTAGGCGCGCCAGTGGGGGACGACCCACTCGGGCTCGACGTGGACGTTCTCGAGCCGGACGGTGCCGCTCATCGTCGCCCGCTGGCCCATCGCCGACCAATCCTGCTCGGCGGTGAGGCCCTCCGCGTCGCGGGGCACGTAGGCGATGTGCATGTGCTTGTCGGAGTCGAGGATGAAGACCGGGATCAGCTGCGCGGTCAGCGCACCGGTGCAGTAGTACTTGGCGCCGTTGAGCCGGTAACCGCCCTCCGGATCGGGCTCGAGCGTGGTCTTGAAGTCCAGCGGCGTACGGCCGCCGCGCTCCGAGAGCGCGTTGCCGAGCCGGGCGCCCGCCAGGAACTGAGGGAAGAAGAGCTCCTTCTGCTCCGCGGTCCCGTCCCAGGTGATCGACTCGACGAAGCAGAAGTGGTTCTGTGGGATCTGCCCGATCGCCGGGTCGGCGACGGAGATGATCCGGAAGGTCTCGGTCAGCGTCTCGGTGCTCACCCCGGCACCGCCGTACTCCCGCGGCACGGTGATCGCGAGCAGGCCGGTCCGGGCCAGCGCCTCGAGCTCGGCGACCGGGACGGCGCGCTCGATGTCCCGCTCGATCGCCTCGCCGCGGATCTCGGCGGCGAAGGCGCTCGCCGCGGCGAGCGCCTCCGCGTCGTCGGCGATCACCCGGACGGCGGCGCCGGCATCGACGCTCACGCCGCCGCGCCCGTCTCGGCGAGGACCCGCTGCAGTGGCTCCGGCGCGATCAGGTCCCGGACCGAGCCCGGCCGCTCGATGAAGCCGTGCTCGACGAGGAAGTCGTGCTGGGCCTGCAGCGCGTCGACCAGGTCGTCGGCGAGGCTCACCTCGAGCCCGGCGTGGACGTTGGGCGAGTAGGAGCGGTCGATCAGCTCCTCGGCGATGCCGATCTCGGCGGCGATCTGCCGCTTCGCCTCGATCTCCTCCGCGCGAGCCCAGCCCGCCACCGCGACGACGCGACGCAGGGCGATGTCGACCAGGTCGGGACGCTCGTCGAGCAGCTCACCGCTGACCGTGAAGGTAAGCGGCCGCTGGTTGTTCGGGAACGCCGGCGGCGCCGCCTCGCTGGTCAGGTCGACGACGCGGCGGGCGCCGCTGACCGCTTCGGCGATCACCGAGTTGGACCCCTCGCTGTAGATCGCGTCGACCTCGCCGCTCAAGAGCGCCGCGGTCTCCTCGCGCTGTAGCGACATCATGAAACTGGCGTCCCAGAGCGATGCGTTGCGGCCGGTGCTCCGGGTCGAGTCGCCGATGAAGGCGCGGGCGACGGGCAGCTCGACCCGCACCACGTCCTCCCATCCGAGGCCGCCCCGGTCGAGCGCCCGCTCGAAGCCCTGCAGGACCGAGGCGCGCCAGAAGTCGATCGAGTCGTTGACCCTGACCGGCACCGCAAGGCGCTTCCCGCGCAGGTCCTCGGGACCCTCGATGCCCGCGCCCGGCAGGGCCAGGATGACCGAGCTCGACGGCGCCCAGGAGAGGCCGATGAAGCGCACGTCGGTCCCCCGCGAGGCGGCGACGAGCGGTGGGATGTTGCCGCCGTGGCGAAACGAGCGCGGCTGGTTCTGCTCGAAGTGCGCCTGGCGCACCTGGGGCGAGGTCGAGGAGGCCAGTGAGTTGAAGTCGACGCCGACCTCGCTGTAGTCGGCGGCCAATTGTCCGTTGCGGGTGGCGATGCCGAACGCGGTCGGCACCGGGCACCGCGTGTACCAGAGCTCGGTGGTGGAATCAGTCATCGGATCACGCTCCTACTGCGGTCAGGCTCTCCACCCGAGGACGAACCTCCTCGGCGAAGCGGCGCATTTCTCTCTCGAACGGTTGGAACTGCAACATGAAGAGCTCGATGCCGAGCTCGTGGAACTGCCGGATCCGCTCGGCCACCTGGTCGTAGCTGCCGACCAGGCCGGCGGCGGTACCACCGTTGGTACCGATGTGGGGGTACTTCTGGAAGGTCTGGAACATCACCGCCTTGGGGTCCGCGTTGCGGTAGACGTGCTCGAGGTCGGGTTTGTCCTGGGCCGCCAGCTCCCAGGCGTAGGCGAGCTCTTCCTCGGCCTCCTTCTCGGTCTCGCGGGCGATCACGAAGGCGGAGAGCCCGAAGCGGATCGGCGCGCCGGACCGCGGGCGGGCGGCGACGTCGTCCATCAGGCCCTTGACCACCTCGGGCGGCTGCCCGTTGATGAACCAGACGTCGGCCTGGGCCGCGGCCAGCGCCCGCGCGGGCTCCGACTCGCCGCCGAGGTAGATCCGCGGACGCGCCCGATAGGCGTCGATCGGCCGCAGCTCGTAGTCGCTGACCTGGAAGTGCTCCCCCTGGAATGAGACCCGCTCGCCGGCCATCAGGCGGCGGACGACCTCCAGCCACTCACCGCCGTAGGCGTAGCGCTGATCGTGCTCGGGGAAGCCGATCCCGGCGTTCAGGAGCTCGGGTTTGTACCAGGCGTTGACGAGGTTGATCGCGAAGCGGCCCTCGCTGATCTCCTCGATCTGCAGCGCCATCTTGGCCAGTACCGCGGGGTGGTAAAGGTAGGGCTTGATCGCGCAGATCACCTCGATCCGCTCGGTCAGGGCAGCCAACGCGGCCGAGGCGGTCCATGCCTCGAGCTGGTCCTTGTCGTGGCCGCTCGGGTTGATCGTGTGCTGGGCGACGAGGGTCGAATCGAACCCGAGCCGCTCGGCCTCCAGGATCAGGTCTCGGTTGCGACGCCACGATGCGTCCTCGGGATCGTCGGGGTGGTGACGGGACGCCCAGGCGCCGCTGACGACGGCCCAGACGCCGAAGCGGGGAGCGCTATCGGTCGGCATTCGGTGGTTCTCCTCGGGTTCGAAAAGACGGGGTGGGTTGGGTGTCGATTGCTTTCTTGGGTAATTTGATCGACTTTATGTAGAAACGATACCACCCCTACCGGGCCGCGTCCCCACCGCGGCGGAGGTCAGGCGGCCGGCGCGCTCTTGGCGGCAGCGGCCCCCGCCACGACGCCGGTCGTCAGGGCCTCGAGAAGGTCGGCGAGATCACGGGCCTGGCATCGCAGCTCGGGGACCGCGGTCGTCTCCCAGAGGTGACCCTTGCGCAACGGGCCGACCGCGAAGAGCCGGCCGGAGACCCCGCCGGCGGGGTCGACCAGCGCCCCGTCGTCGTCGACGTCGAGACCGAAACCGAGCGGGTGGGGACTGCCCAGCCCGGCGGCAAGCACCGAGGCGAGGAAGGGATCTCGGCGCCGCTCGACATCGTCGGAGGGACCGCTGCAGTTGATCACCTTGGCGGCCGTCAGGTGCTGCTCGAAATCCTTGCCGCGCGGGCGAAGCAGCAGCGTGACGCCGTCCTTGCGGGGCACGGCGTCGAGGATCTCGGCGGCCGTGATCTGCAGCTTCCCCGAGCGGCGCATCGCCGCGAGCGCCATCGCCACCTCGGGTGCCATCCGGTGGCGATGGATCTCCCAGAGGCGCGAAAGTCGCTCGACGAAGAACCGCTGCTGCTCGATCTCGAGGCCGCGCCAGATGATGTTGGTGACCGGTCGCAGGCAGTCGACGACCACCCGCCAGTCCTCGCCACGATCGGCCGCCGCCGCCGCCTCGACCAGGATCTCGGGGACGAGCTGCCCAAGCTCGGCCGGCCAGCCGTCCGGATTCGGGGCCGGTGCGCCCCACTGGGCGTCGAGGTGGGCGCGCGGCAAGAGGCCATTGCGGGAGATCGCCCGCAGGGGCGCGCCGTCCCCGGCGGCGCCGAGCGTGAGGGCGACGTCGATCATCGTCAGCCCGGTCCCGATCAGGGCGATCGGGCCCGGCTCCGCCTCCTCGGCGCCGATGAGGCCGCTGTCCCACGGGTCGTGGACGTAGCGACCGGTCTCCCGCAGCTCCTCCGTCGCCCACTCCGGCACGACGGGCAGCGAGTTGCCCGTCGCCAGCACCACCCGGTCGGCCCGCACCTCGCCACCGGAGGCGAGGCCGAGCCGCAGACGACCGGCGGGGACGTCGAGCGCCTCGAGCGTGACCGCCTCGTCCTGCAGGCGCTCGAGCCAGACCGATCCATCGGCCTCGCGGACCGCGGCGCCGAGCGTCTCCTCGACGTAGTCGCCGAACATGAAGCGGGGCACGAAGGAGCCCGCGCCGACCGAGGGGTCGCGCCGCCGGACCCAACGGAGGAAGTGACCGGGGTCGTCGGGGTAGGCGCTCATCTGCGCCGCGGGCACGTTCAGCCGGTGCGCGAGCCAGCGGGTCGAGTAGGCGATTCCGCGGCCGACCCGGGGGCGCCGCTCGACGAGGACGATCCGCAGCCCTTCGGGGAACCTGCGCCGGAGCAGATGGGCGGCGGTCATCGCGCCACTGAACCCGCCGCCGACGATCGCCACGGTGGGCTTCGCGTCGAGGCCGAGGCGCTCGGCGACGACCGCCAGGGCGGGGAGGGCGTCCGTGTCCTCGTCGACCGGCAGCGCGCCCTCCTCCTCGAGGCGCGAGTAGTGGCCGCGAAAGTAGAGGAGCGGGCGGGCGTTCGGGTTCGCCGTGCGGAGTGATTTCACCTCGCCGACGACCATCGAGCGCTCACCGATCTCGACCACGCGGTCGACTCCGCAGCGAAGGTGGGCGATCGCACCGGCCAGATGCGGCGCCGCGCCCTCCTCGCCGATCAGATCAAGTCCTGTCGCCTTGGTCGCTTCGCCGCGCCCGGTGAAGCGCGAGGAGATCGCCCGCTGATGCTCGGAGAGCACGTTGACGACGAACTCGCCCGAGGAGAGGAGGCCGGCGAGCGTGTCGCTGCCCTGCTCGAGGACCACCATCAGCGACGGCGGGTCGTGCGAGACCGAGGAGACGGTCTTCACCGTGGTCCCCAGCGGCGCGCCGTCGGCGCCGCGGGTGGAGACGACCGTGACCCCGGTCGGCAGGTGATCCATCACCGCCCGCAGTTCAGTGGACAGACCCGACGTTGACGACTCCGACGCGCGCTCGCTCACCAGCACCTCCAATTTCACCGTTCTTCATAAAATCGGTAGGAATGGTCCGTGAGCGTAGCACCGCGAAGCGAGGCCGTCGAGCGATTGGCGGGGAGGGGTCCAGGCCTCGGACCCGGGCTCGGTCGGGGTGTCGGGCTCGGGCCCTGTTGTTCGTGGCCGTGGTGGCCGTCCGAGGTGCGTCCCGGGCGTCTCGTGGCGGCCCTGG
>DASZUH010000139.1:0-9176 GCA_035547715.1 Solirubrobacterales bacterium | reverse complement strand
TCGCTCACCGGCACTTCCGCGCAGACCGTGAGCTTCGCCTTTTCGGCGAGTTCGCCGAGGTGCAGTTCGATCAGCTCGTCGGAGATTTCGCGGACGGCGTCGAAGTTTTCGTTGCGGGCGGCGTTGGTCATCTGGTTCAGCGTGATCACCGCCTTGCCGAGCGCCTGGGTGTAGGCCTTTTTGGCCGCCCCGGAGGCGCCGAGGGCCGCGACTTCCTGCTGCAGCGTTTCGATCACCGATTCGGTCGTTTCCATGTAGTGGAGCACCTCCGACTGATGCGGCGTGCCGAGCGCGGCGATCTGCTTGTTGGCGGTCGTGCAGGCCGCGTCGGCGCCACCGGCGAAATCGCCGGAGCTGGTCGAGCCGCTCGCCGACGACGAGCTCGAGCCGCCGCCGCAGCCGGCCAAGGCGACGACGCCGACCACGCCCAGGACGGCGGCCGACGCGATGAATCTAGATTTCAACTTCACCCTTCCGTTCGTTTTCTTCAGTCAGTGCCCGTCGATGCGGGCACGCGATAGATCAGGTAGGAGCTCGCTCCCTCGCCCCGGTATGCCGACGGTTCGAAGCCGCTCAGCCACATGCCTTCCTTTTCCGAGAAGGACCGCGTGCCGCGGGCTTCCTCGTAGACCGTGGCCCGCAGGAGCGTCGGGCCGGCCGGTTCGCCGGCGCCGCGTCGGGACAACGCGGTCGTCTCGGTCGCGAGCACCTGCGAGGTGTCGGGATCGAAGATCAGCGAGTAGAGCCGCGGAGCGCCGCCGACGGAGCCGACGACACCGATCGCGATGCCCGCGCGGCCGTCGGGGTCGGTCCGCTCGCCGAGGTATTCGACCCCGGGCACGAGCCCGGCCGCTTCGTAGAGGGCGCGGCGGAGCCGCGGCGTCGCGACCGGGTTGCGCAGGTCTTCGGCGATCAGCTGCAGGGTCGCGGCGGCGAGCGGGGCTTCGCCGCGGGCGACGGCCGCTTCTTCGACCAGGCAGTCGGCGAGCGAGGCCGGCTGGGTGGGCAGTTCGGCGACGCGGCCACGCAGCTGCCCGGCCGAGATCCAGCGGTCTTCGGTGTGGCCGCCGAAGCCGAGCGTGAGGAACTGCGGCCGGCCCGCCCCTTCCCATTCGACCCGGTCGCCCGAGCCGACGAAGCGCGAGGGACCGGCGACGATCCGCAGGCGGCCCGAGCCGTCCGGCGTCACCCATTCTTCGCGGGTCGTCGCCTGATCGACGTTCCAGGACCGCTGGTCGGCGTCGGTGGTGCTGACCGAGATTTCGCGGGTCTTGAGGTAGGTGTAGGGCTTCGCCCCGGCGGGCGAGGGCTGCGATTCGGCCCGCGCGGCGACGCTGTCGAGGGCGGCGGCGAGATGGTCTTCTTCGCGGCCGCCGCCCAGGATGAGGACGGCGACCAGGATCGCGGCGGCGACGGCCGCGCCGAGCACCAGGCCGGGCAGCGCGCGGTGCCACCGCGGCGGGGCGTCGATTTCCCGGAGCGGCGCGCCCACGCCGGCGGGTGAGGACGCCGCGGCCTCCCGCGGATCGGTCGCCACGAGCCGCGCCAGCAGCCGCGCCGCCTCGTCCGTCTCGGCGGCGCCGTCGAGCTCGCCTCGCTTCACCGGGTCAAGCCGTTCGAGTTCGCGCTTCAGATCGTCGCTGTTCAAGGTCTTGCCTCCGTCGCGCCGGCGCGGGGGCGGGCGAGTGGCTCCGCGGCGCGTTCACCAAAAGAGTGTCCGCGGGCCTCGAGTTCTTTCAGGAGGCGGCGCCGCGATCGGTGCAGGCGCAGGTAGAAGGTGGCGGGCGTGCAGCCGAGGACGGCCGCGGCCTCCTTCGGCGAGAGCCCGTCCCAGTTGACCAGCGCCAGGACTTCGCGGTCGCCCGGACCGAGCGCCGCGAACGCCTCGGCGAATGCCTGCCGATCGGCGACCAGGTCGGCCATGGGTGCCCCCGGCGCCGGGTCGCCGACCGCCTCGAGCGGCACCAGCGGACCATCCGGGGTACGGCGGCCGGCGGCGCGGCGCTGGTTCGCGACCACCTTCCGGGCGACCCCGAGCAGCCAGGGCAGCGCCTCGTCGGGCACCGCGTCGAGCCGCCTCCAGGCGACCAGGAACGTCTCCGAGACGGCTTCCTCGGCGGCGGCCCGGTCGTCGCATCGACGGATCGCGTAACCGAGCACTCGCGAATAGCAGGCGCTGAAGATCGCTTCAAATTGCCGTGCGCGGCCCCCTTGAGACCGCGACTCTGTTTCTTCCACCAGTGAGGAATTGTCCCCGGCCGGCCAAATCTTTCAGCATCGGCCAATTTCTTGAACATCCGGCTCTCGAGCCGGTCATTCGATGTTAGGCGGTGGGCTGGTCCGGCCCGCGCGCACGCGGCGGCGGTCAGCTACTTGGTCGTCATCACGATGACGCCGAAGACCACGCCGAGCGCGACGACCGCCGCGGCCAGGCCCGAGATCGCGAGCGCGACGCCGGCCGGGCCCGGCCGATCCTCCCGGCGCAGGTCGGCGAACCGGGCGGTCCCCCAGATCACGAACGAGAAGGCGACGGTGATGCCGACGCCGGCGACGATCGAGGCGGCGATCGTCTGCAGCAGGTCGCTCCAGTCGACGATCGTCGCGGTCACGAGACCGCCACCGGCGCCCCGCGGCGCGCCCGACGCGCGAAGACCGCCGCCAGGAGCGAGAGCGACATCAGCGTCACGATCAGCGGGCCG
Source organism: Solirubrobacterales bacterium (assembly GCA_035547715.1). Classification (GTDB taxonomy): domain Bacteria; phylum Actinomycetota; class Thermoleophilia; order Solirubrobacterales; family 70-9; genus VAYN01. The sequence goes on along the minus strand of DASZUH010000139.1, from coordinate 6,477 downwards.
AGGGCACCGGTCCCGAAGATCCGGGTGATCCCGTAGACGGCGGCGCCGATCAGCGCCGCGGCGGGCAGGGTGAGGACCCAGGCGGTGACGATGTTGCCGGCGACCCCCCAGCGCACCGCGGAGACGCGTTTGGCCGCGCCCGCCCCCATCACGCCGCCGTTGATCACGTGCGTGGTCGAGAGCGGGTAGCCGAAGTGGGTCGAGGCGAGGATCACCGCGGCGCCGGCGCCCTGCGCCGAGAAGCCCTGCACCGCGTCCATCTTGATGATCCGGGTGCCGGTGGTCTTGATGATCCGCCAACCCCCCGAGTAGGTGCCGAGCGCGATCGCGGCCGCCGAGGAGGCGATCACCCAGAGCGGCGGGTCGGCGCCGGCGCCGAGGCTGCCGTGGGCGATCAGGGCGAGCGTGATCACCCCCATCGTCTTCTGCGCGTCGTTGGTGCCGTGGGCGAGGGCCAGGAGACCACCGGAGATCAGCTGCCCGTACCGGTAGCCGCGGGTGACGACCCCCGGCCGCTGCCTGCCGATGATGCGATAGCTCGCGCCGATCGCCGCCCCGGCGACGACGAAGGCGAGGAGCGGGGCCAGGATCGCCGGGATCAGGACCTTGCCGACCAGGCCTTCGGCGAGGACCGCGTGGAAGCCGGCCGCCGCCACCGCCGACCCGACCACGCCGCCGATCAGGGCGTGCGAGGAGCTCGAGGGCAGGCCGAACCACCAGGTGACCAGGTTCCAGGCGGTCGCGCCGACGAGGCCGGCGAAGACGATCGTCGGCGTGATCACGGCGGCGTCGACGACGTCGTTGGCGACCGTCGCCGCGACCGAGATCGAGATGAAGGCGCCGGCGAAGTTGAGCAGCGAGGCGGCGCCGATCGCCACGCTCGGCGCCGCCGCGCCGGTCGAGATCGAGGTGGCGACGACGTTGGCGGTGTCGTGGAAACCGTTGGTGAAGTCGAACGCCAGCGCGGTGGCGACGACGATCACGAGGACGACGTCGGAGCTCACCGCCCGCACCCTAGCCGCCTCTTTTACAAATTGTTTACAAGGCCCGGCGCCGCCGCCGTCAAGGCCCGGGTCAGGCGTTCTTGATGACGATGCCCTCGATGATCTGCGCGGCCGTCTCGGTCGCGTCGATCGCCTCCTCGAGCACGCCGAAGATGTCTTTCCAGCGGATCACGACCATCGGGTCGATCCCATTTTCGAAGAGCGAGGCGATCGCGTCACGGGAGATCCGGTCGCCTTCGTTCTCGAGCCGGTGGATCTCGATCCAGTGCGGGTCGAGGTCCTTGAAGGTCGGCAGCTTCTCCAGCGCGGCGGCAAGTTCGCGGCAGGCGTCGAGGAGGATCTTGGCGAGCACGCCCGCCTGCGCCATCGGCGCCTCGATCTTGTAGATGACGAGGAGGTCGGCCGCCTCCTCGGTGAAGTCGACGATGTCGTCCAGTTTCGTCGCCAGGGCGTAGATGTCCTCACGGTCGAGCGGCGTGACGAAGGTCGAGTTCAGCCGCCTGATGATCTCGTGGGTGATCCGGTCGCCCTCGTGCTCGGCGGCGATCACCTGGGCGGGCAGATCGCCGGCGTCGGGCCACCTTTCGAAGAGCTGGTCGAGGAGCTGGGCGCTGCGGACGCTGCCGGCGCCGGCCTCGACGAAGAGGTCGAAGAAGGTCCGGTCGCGGGGCAGCAGGGAGAGCCGGGGAGCCATCCGCCCATCGTAGACACGATCCGCCCGGCCTTGTCGGCTCCGTCTCGCGGCGCGCCGAACTCGCCCATTCGCGAGAATGGCGCGGTGCGCGTCGCCGAGATCAAGGACAAAGCGATCGGGATCGGGGAGCGGGACGAGGTCGTCCCCGGTCTCGGCCAGGCGCTGATCCGGGTCAGGGCGGCGGGGCTGAACGGCGCCGATCCGGTCCAGGTCGCGGGCTTCTACCCGCCGCCGCCCGAGGCGGGCGTCCCCGGCGACATCCCCGGCATGGAGCTGGCGGGCGAGGTGGTCTCCTCGGCCGCCCCGGTGCCCCGCTTCGAGCCCGGCACGCGGGTGATGGCGATCGTCGCCGGCGCCGCCCAGGCCGAGTTCGCGGTCGTCGACGAGCGCCAGCTGATGCCGGTGCCAGACCTCCTCGACTGGTCGGAGGCGGGCGCGTTCCCGGAGGTCTTCCTCACCGCCTACGACGCGCTGGTCGGCCAGGCCAGGCTGCGCAGCGGGCAGCGGCTCCTCGTCAACGGCGCCGGCGGCGGCGTCGGCACCGCCGCGGTCCAGCTGGGCCACGTCCTCGGCGCCGACGTCACCGCCTCGGTCCGCAACGAGCAGAACCGCGCCGCGGTCGAGGGGCTCGGCGCCAATCGCGCCGTCTCCCCCGAGGAGGCCTTCGGGCACGGTCCCTTCGACGTCGTCCTCGAGCTGGTCGGCGCCCCCAACCTGGAGAGCAACGTCAAGTCGCTGGCGACCTGGGGCACGATCGTCGTCATCGGCGTCTCGGCCGGCGTCGATGCCGCGCTCGACCTGCGCCGCCTGATGACCGTGCGCGGCACGGTCCGCGCCTCCACCCTCCGTTATCGCACCCCCGAGGAGAAAGCGCTGCTGGCCCGGGAGGTCGAAGCGAGCGTCCTGCCGTTGGTCGCCGACGGGCGGCTGCGGGTCCCGATCGAGGCCGAGTTCCCGCTCGCCGAGGTGGCCGCCGCCTACCGGCGGTTCACCGCCGGCGGCCACCTCGGCAAGATCGTCCTGCGCTGCGACTAGTCGATCGGGCGGTCAGGCCGCGAGGCGGAAGGCGTCGGGGCGGACCGGCGAGATCTGCCCCGCTCCGATGATGACTATCTCGATGACGCCTCGGTCGTCGGCTCGTCGGCGACCGGGTACATCTGCAGGCGGCCGTAGAAGGCGTTGGCGACGCGCAGCGCGTGCACCTTGGCGGCGGCGGCGATCGGCCCGTCGTACATCTCGTCGACGGTCTGGCACCAGAGCACCAGCCAGCGCTCGAAGTGCTCCTGGCGCAACCCGCCCGCCGCCATCTGGTGCAGCCGCCCGTGGACGCCGAAGGCGCCGCCCCGGTAGGACTTGGCGCCGAGCAGGTTCGTCGCCCAGAAGGCGGTGATCTTGGGCACGTGCTCCTCGAGGTCGAGCTCGGCGACGTCGGTGAAGATCCAGCCGATCTTCTCGTCGGCCATCGCCTTGCCGTAGAAGGCGCGGACGATCCGCTCGCAGTCGGCGGCGGTCTCGATGTCGGGGAGGGCCTCGGTGGCGATACGGGAATCATGACGATCCCCTCGATCCTCCTCCGGGAGCGACGGTGCGCCGGGCCTGGTCCGCGCGTCTCCTCCGGAGCGGCGAACTCGACGACCGAGGCGGGAGCTAGGCGGCGGACCGGCCTCGGCCGGACAGGCCCTCGACATCGTCCCGACCACTCCCCGGCTGGGCCTCGGTGGGAAGCGAGGCGCGCACCTCGGTGCCCTCGCCCGGCCCGGAGGAGATCCGCAGCGAGCCGCCGAGCAGGCCGATCCGTTCGCGCATGCCCGCCAGCCCGAAGCCCCCGGTCGACTGATCGGGGTCGAAGCCGCGGCCGTCGTCACGGACCGAGAGCGAGAGCGTGTCTTCCCGCTCGTCGTCGATGACCGCGACGATCCGGATCCGCGCCGCCCCCGCGTGCCGGAGCGCGTTCGACACCGCCTCCTGCACGATCCGGTAGCCGGCGATCTCGAGCTCGGGGTCGAAGCGAAGCTCGGTTCCGGCCGCCGGGTCGCCGAGCCGGACGTCGGCCTCGACCGCCACCCCGGACCGCCGGGCGTGTTCGGCCAGCAACTCGATCGCCGCGCCGAGGCCGCGGCCCTCGAGGATCGGCGGGCGCAGATCGGTGACCAGCGAGCGCAGCGCCTCGATCTCCCGCTCGGCTTCCGCGCCTGCGTCGGTGGCGAGCGCCGCGGCGCCCTCGAGGTCGCCCGCCCGCTCGATCGCCGCGAACCCCAGCCGCAGCGCCGCCAGGCCCTGCAGCGTGCCGTCGTGAAGTTCCCGTGCCCAGCGGGCCCGCTCGGCTTCGCTCGCCGCCAGGCGCTCGCGGCGCCGTCCGGCGTCGAAGGAGCGGGCCGTGGCCAGCGCCGTCGCGGCGCTGGTCGCGAACGCCGCGAGCAGCTCCTCGTCGCGCTCGGTGAAGCGCGGCCCGTCCTCGAGCCGGTCGAGCGCGACCAGCGCCCCGTAGGCGCGCCCGCGGAGGATCAGCGGCACGACCAGGCCGGCCTCGGCGGCGAGTCCCAGGCTGCCGAGCCCGGCCGCGCGGAAGCGGCCGTGGTTCACCGCCTCCTCGATCCGCTGGGAGCGATGCGTCTCGAGCGCCCGCTGGGCCACCGTCCCGGCGACGGGCAGCCGCGCGCCGACGAGCTCACCCGACGCCTCCCCCGCCACGGCCGCGACCTCCAGCTCCTCGCCCGTGGTGAGCTCGATCACCAGCGAGGTGGCCGCGACCAGGGCGCGGCCACGCTTGGCGACCAGGTCGAGGATCGTCCCGAGGTCCGTCTGGGCGGCGAGCGTGCGGGAGATCGCGACGGTGGCGTCGAGCGCTTCGACGTTGCGCTGCAGGTCGCGGCGCGCCCGATCGGCCGCGGTGAAACGGTCGGCGTGCTCGATCGCCAGGCCGGCGAACTCGGCGAGCAGGACGGTCGCCTCCTCGTCGGCCTCGGTGAAGGCGGCGCCGCCTTCCTTGTCGGTCAGGTAGAGGTTGCCGAACGCCCTGCTCCCGACGAAGATCGGCACGCCGAGGAAGGTGACCATCGGCGGATGGGGCATCGGGAAGCCGTAGGAGTGAGGGTGGGCACCGATGTCGTCGAGGCGCAACGGCTCCGGCTTCGAGATCAGCTTGCCGAGCACGCCGTGGCCGGTCGGGGGCGGGCCGATGCGTTCCTTCGTCTCCTCGTCGATGCCGAGCGTGAGGAAGCGCGCCAGGCGCCTGCCGTCGGCGTCGAGCACGCCGAGGGCCGCGTAGCGGGCCCCGGTCACCTCGCGGGCCGCGGCCAGCGCGCGCTGCAGCACCTCCTCGAGGTCGAGCTCGGTGAGGATGTCGCGGGCGAGCCGCACCGCCGCCTGGCTGGGCGCATCGGTCATCGCGCGCCTCCGCCGGCCCCGCGGCGCGGCGGGCGGTGACGTTCGCGAGAGAGTTCTGTCGGGTGACTGGATCGCACGGGTGAACCCCAAGGGCCTTTTGCTACCGGCACGATCCGCGATCGAAGCGCCAGGCGCAACCACCGCGTCTTGCTATCGAAGCGATCCCGGGAGGCCTCGCGAGCCCCTCGGAACCGCCGCGCATATTAGCAACGTCGGGGTCGGCGGAGACGCGGTCTCAGTCCCCCACCGAGCCGGCGCCGTTGGCGTCGACCAGGTCGCCGCCGGGCGGTTCGCCGGGCACCGGTCGGTCGAGCACGAACAGCTCGGCCGCCATGTCCGGATCGATGTGGCTGTCGCTCATGAAGGCGACCACCTTGCAGCCGGTGAGGCCCTCGACCGCGGCGATCAGGTCGGCTTCCATCGCCCGCTGGAACTCCTGGCGCATGGTGAGGACCATGTCCTTGCGACCCGAGTCGACCAGGCTGTGCTCGGCCTTGGTGAAGCCGTCCTCCATCACGACGACGATCACGTTGTTACGGAAGAAGGCCTGTCCCTTGCTCGGCCCGCGGCCGACGTACTGGTTGTGCACCCGGACCACCGCCTCGGCCAAGGCCGCGTTGAGGCGTCCGCCGGTGAGCTGCGCTTCGTTCTCCATGTCGGCAAGGTACGACGGATCGCCGGCGACCTCTTCCGCCGGGCGCCACACGCCCGCCTGCGGACGATGGCCGACGTGGAGACACCGGGATGGCGACGGCGGAACGCTACGGATGGCGGCGGCGTCGCGCCGCCCTACCGTTGCGCCTATGAACTCCCCGCAAAACGCCACCCCGACCACCGTGGTCATCGCCGATCGGAGCGCCGCGATGCGCGCGGCCCTCGTCCGCATGTTCGCGGCCGAGCCGGGCCTGCGGCTGGTCGGCGAGGCCGAGGACGCAGCGGGCATCTTGCGCCTGCTGCGACGGGAGCGGCCGGATGCGCTGGTGGTCGACCCCGGCGCCCTGGGCCCGGGCGGGCTGCAGTCGCTGCCACTCCTCCGTGGCGCCTCGGAAGGGACCAAGATCATCGTCGCCGACTTCCCCGAAGGCCCCGCCTTCACCGAGAGTGTCCTGCGCCTCGGCGCCGACGCCTTCGTCGCCAAGGGCACCGCCCCCGACGCCTGGTTCGCGGCGATCCGCTCGGCGCTCGGCGACTCCTCGACGGCGGCGTCCGCGATCCCCGCCCCTTGATCCCGGTCCCGTGACGCCCGGGACGTGGGGGTGCGTGGGGAAGGTGGCACAGGGACGGGAGGAACTCCACGCTCCCGTCACCGTTCCGCCCGGTTCGTCACGGGTCCTCATGCCTTCGGGCACATTCGTCCAGGGGACCGGAGGGTGCGTTCGTCGCTTGTAGCCA
>DASZUH010000138.1:0-8384 GCA_035547715.1 Solirubrobacterales bacterium | reverse complement strand
ACCGTGCAGTTGCCGGCGGCCAGCGCCGGGGCGATCTTCCAGGCCGCCATCAGCAGCGGGAAGTTGAACGGGATGATCTGGCCCACCACGCCGAGCGGCTCCTGGAAGTGGTAGGCGACCGTCTTCTCGTCGATCTCGGAGATCGACCCTTCCTCGGCCCTGGCCGCGCCGGCGAAGTAGCGCAGGTGGTCGACGACCAGCGGGATGTCGGCGGCGAGCGTCTCGCGCACCGGCTTGCCGTTGTCATAGGACTCGGCGACGGCGAGCATCTGCAGGTTGTCCTCGACCGCGTCGGCCATCGCGAGAAGCACCTTCTCCCGTTCCGCGCCGGAGCTTCTCGACCAGCTCGCCTTCGCCGCGTGCGCCGCGTCGAGCGCGAGCTCGATGTCCTCCGGGGTCGAATCGGCGACGGTGCTGAACGGCTCGCCGTTCACCGGACTGAGGTTCTCCCGATACTTCCCCTTCGACGGCGCGACCCAGCCGCCGCCGATGAAGTTCTCGTAGCGGTCGGCGACCTCCACCGGGCTTCCCTCCCGGCCGGGCGCCTCGAAGACCTGCGGTTTCTCGACAGTTGCCATTGCTCTACTCCTGGTTCGTTCGGTGGTTGACGAAGTCGATGTCGGCATCGCATCACCCGGGCGGTCGCCCTCCATCCGTAATCGGCGGGCGGCTTGGTTGTGGGTTCACCGCAGATGCGGCGCGCCGGCGCCGGGCGCGCCAGGCCTCGTCGCTCCCCCAGACGAGGAACGGGAAGGTCGCGAGCAGCGCCAGCTGGCTGAGGTCGAGGCCGGCGGTGTGGAAGAGCGCCTGCAGCGGCGGCGCGTAGATGATGGCCGCCGCGAAGCAGAGCTCGAAGAGGACGCCGCGCAGCAGGTGCCGGTTGGAGAAGACGCCGATCTGCCGCAGCGAGGCCGCGGTCGTCCTACAGGCGAAGCCGGCCCCGATCTGGCAGGCCACGATCCCCGCCCAGGTCATCGAGGTCGCCTGCAGGTAGGCGTGGTGGAGCGACGAGCCGTCGCCGGTAGCCGCCCCCCAGCCCCAGCCTGCCGAGAGCAGGACGACGAAGAAGCCGAGCAACGCCAGGCCTGCCTCGACCAGACCCATCCGCAGCCAGGCGCGGGCCAGCATCGAGCGCTGGATGATCCCCGACTTCCGCGGCCGCGGCGGCCGCTCCATGATCCCGGGCTCGGCGGGCTCGCGTCCCAACGCCAGGGCCGGGACGGTGTCGGTGCCGAGGTCGATCGCGAGGATCTGCAGCGGCAGGAGCGGCAGCGGGATGCTGCCGCCGGAGAGGACGAAGACCGCGAAGGGGATCGACTCGGCAGGCGCGTGGGCGAAGATGTAGGTGATGAACTTGCGGACGTTGTCGTAGACGACGCGGCCCTCTTCGACCGCGGCGACGATCGAGGCGAAGTTGTCGTCGGTGAGGACCATCGTCGCCGCCTCCCGCGCCACGTCGGTCCCCGAGGCGCCCATCGCGACGCCGATGTCGGCGCGGCGCAGGGCGGGCGCGTCGTTGACGCCGTCGCCGGTCATCGCCACCGTGTGGCCCTCGGCGCGCAGCGCGTCGACCAGGTGGAGCTTGGTCTCCGGGTTGGAGCGGGCGACGATCAGTTCCTGCGACTGGTGCAGCAGCCGGTCGAGCTGTTCCTGGGGCAGCGATTCGACCTCCTCGCCGGTGATGATCGTCGGGTGGCCGCCGACGATGCCCGCCTGGCGGGCGATCGCCGCCGCGGTCAGGCCGTGGTCCCCGGTCACCATCACGATCCGGATCCGCGCCCGCCGGCAGCGGGCGACCGCGTCGACGACCTCCGGCCGCAGGGGATCTTCGAGCGCGACCAGCCCGAGGAAGGTGAGGCCGGACTCGGCCTGCTCGCGGGTCTCGCCGTCGGCACCGGCGTCGGCGGCCCGCTGGGCGAAGCCGAGGACGCGCAGGCCGTGCGAGGCGTAGCCGTCGAAGACCGTCTGGATCTCGCTCCGCGCCGCTTCGTCGAGCGGCACCGCCTCCTCCCCCCGCATCACCTCGGTGCAGAGTTCGAGCAGTTCCCCCGGCGCCCCCTTCACGTGCCAGGTCAGCGACCCGTCCTTGGCCGCGTCGAGGGTGCTCATCCGCTTCACGTGCGGGTCGAAGGCGAAGACCCGGCGGCGCACCCGGCTGCGCCTGACGGTCGCCCCGCGGGGATCGTCGCCGAGCATCAGCGCCGCTTCCAGCAGCGCGCTCTCGCTCGGGTCGCCGTGCCGCTCGACCTTCCCGTCGACCACCGCCAGCGTCGCGTTGTTGCAGAGGACGGCGGTCTGCGCCAGCGCCCGGAGGGCAGGCAGGTCGGGCACGGTCGGGGCCTCGGAGGCGGCGACGCCGTCGACCGGGAGCTCGACCCCGTCGGCCCAGATCAGGTGGGCGGCCATCTTGCCCTCGGTCAGGGTGCCGGTCTTGTCGGTGCAGATCACGTCGGTCGAGCCGAGCGTCTCGACCGCGGTGAGGCGCTTGACCAGGGCGCGGCGCCGCGCCATCCGCCGCACCGCCCCGGCCAGCGCCAGGGTGATCGTCGGCAGGAGGCCCTCGGGGACGTTGCCGACCAGGAGCCCGATCGCCGCGGTCAGGGCGAAGCTGATCGAGAGCCCGGCGAGGCTGATCCCGGCGAGGAAGAAGACGACGCCGGAGGCGACCGCGATCGCCGCGATCAGCCAGGCGGCGCGGTTCACCTGTTCCTGCAGCGGGCTGACCTCGGCCCGCACCCGCTGGGTCAGCGCCGCGATCCGCCCCAGTTGGGTGTGCATCGCGGTCGCCGTCACCAGCGCTTCCGCCTCGCCCTGGGTGCAGAGGGTGCCGGCGAAGACCCGGGTCGGATCCTCGAGCGGGTTGCGCCGCCCCGGCGGCGCGGGCGGCCCCGCTTCACGCGTCACCGGCTCCGACTCGCCGGTCAGCGGCGACATGTCGACCTCGACCGCGCCATTGAGGAGCGTCGCGTCGGCGGAGATGCGGTCGCCCTCGGCCAGCAGGGTGAGGTCGCCGGGGACGAGCAGGCCCGCTTCGATCTGCGTCACCCGGCCGTCCCGGCGCACCCGCACCTGCGGCGGCAGGAGCGCGCCGAGCGCCTCGGTCGCCCGTTCGGCCTGCGCCTCCTGGAAGAAGGCGAGCACCGCGTTGAGGACGATCACCGCGACGATCGCGACCGCCAGGGTGACGTTCCCGGCGACCACGGCGAGGCCCGCCGCCGCCCAGAGCAGCAGCGCCAGCGGATGGGCGAACTGGCGACCCAGCTCGCCCCACCGGCTGGGACCGCCGCGGCGGACGACCTCGTTGCGCCCGTACTGGGTGAGGCGCCGCTCGGCCTCGCGCGAGGTGAGGCCGCGCGGCGCCCCGGAGGTCACGCGCCCGCGGGTCACGCGCCCGCGCCGGCGGCCGGCGCGCCGGCCCCGACCGGCTGGAAGTCGAACGAGTAGCCGGCGTTGCCGCAGGCGTGGCCGAGCCAGGGCGGCGCCACGCGCATCCCCTGCTCGAGGCGGACGGTCTCCTCCGGGTTGAAGGGCATGACCGAATCCCACCAACGGGTCCCTCCGGCGCCATCCGTGCGAGGGCGACCCACAGGCGTGGGCAAACCCCGGATGGAGGCGGGGGCGGGCGCTGAGACCTTTGCGGCGCAAGCCACGCACGCTCGCCGCCCCGGCGGCAAACAGACAGGAGAAATCAGATGTCAACCAATGCGGTTCGCTTCCGCCACATCCTCGCCGTCCAGGACGACAAGGCGGACAACATCGAGGAGTCCGCCGCCTCGACCTCGGTCGAGACGATCGCCTACTGGGCCGTCGTCGCCGCGATCTACCTCGGCTTCGGCTTCCTCTGGTACTACTCGGCCAAGGAGAAGCTCATCGACGACAGCGGCACGATGCCGGCCGGTCTCGCCAAAGGCTACGCGGGCACCTTCGTCGACTCGTTCCCCGGCTTGAACGCAACCTGGACGATCCTCGGCATCCTCGAGGCGATCGCCTTCCTCGGGTTCATCGCCAGCATCGTCCGGGGCGAGTTCCTGCCGGTCCGGCGCAAGCCGATCCTGATCGCCTCGCTGGGCGTCTCGATGCTGGTCTTCGCGGTGCTGGTCTTCGGCCAGGAGCTGACCGGCGAATTCGAAGGAGTCGCCGAGGCGTTCAGCTACCTGGGCGCGACGGTCGTGACCCTGATCCTCGTCCAGATGCTGCCGCCGCGGCACGGGATCTGGAAGCTGACCAAGTAGGGCCGCACGATGGCGAGCGTCCGCAAGGAGGAAGCCGGCCCGGACACCCCGTTGCTGGAGGCGCGCGATCTCGAGCGCGCCTTCGGCAGCGGGGTCACCGCCGTGCAGGCCCTGCGCGGCGTCTCGCTCACCGTGCGCGAGGGTGAAATGGTCGCGATCATGGGGCCCTCGGGCTCCGGCAAGAGCACCCTGCTGCACATCCTCGGCGCCCTCGACCACCCCGACGCGGGGTCGGTCTCGATCGACGGGCGCCGCTATGACGACCTCGACGACCACGAGCTGACCCGGCTGCGCGGCGAGGTCTTCGGCTTCGTCTTCCAGTTCTTCAACCTGCTCCCGACGCTGAGCGCGGCCGAGAACGTGCTGCTGCCGGCGTTGGTCAACGGCGAACGGCCGGCGCGCTACGCGACCCGGGTCGACTCCCTGCTCGGCCGGGTCGGCCTCGGTGGCCGCGCCGCCCACCTGCCGACCGAGCTCTCCGGCGGCGAGCAGCAGCGGGTGGCGATCGCCCGCGCGCTCCTGCGCCACCCGCGCCTCGTCCTCGCCGACGAGCCGACCGGCAACCTCGACTCGAAAGCCGGCGGCGCGGTGATGCGACTGCTGCGCGACGTCGTCGACGAAGGCCAGACCGTCGTCATGGTCACCCACGACCCGGGCGCGGCGGCGCTCGCCGACCGCGTCGTCTTCCTCCGCGACGGTGAGATCGCGGGCGAGGTCGAGGGCGGCGACGCGGCGAAGGTGATCGACGTCTTCCGCGACATCGAGGCCGGCGGCGTGACCGCGGCGCCCGGGGCGCCGGCCGAGACCGGGGCGCCCCCCGGGACCGGCGCGCCCGTCCCGCGGCAGGAAACCGCCGCGTGAGCTCGGCCGCCCATCCCGAGGGCGTCCGTCTGCATGGCTTCGCCGGGCTCGGGCCGCGCTCGCTGCGCGCCCGCAAGCTGCGCTCGGGGCTGACCGCGGCGGGGATCGTCCTCGGCGTCGGGATGGCCTTCGGCGTCCTCGTCCTCGTTGCCACCATCCACTCCAGCTTCGACGATCTCTTCGACGCGATCTACGGCAACACCGACGTCGTCGTCTCCGGCAAATCCTCGGTCGGCGAGGTGCCGCAGGACACGATCGCCAAGGTCCGCGAAGTCGACGGCGTCGAAGCGGCGGTCGGCCAGGTGATGGGCCTCTTCCGCGTGCTCGGCAAGGAAGGCAAGGCCCAGACGGGCTCCTCCTCGACCCTCTTCGTCGCCGGCCTCGACCTCGAAGGGCCGAACACGAGCGGCGCCGAACTGGTCGCCGGGCAGACGGCGCGCGGCCCCCACCAGATCGAGGTGGAGGAATCGTGGGCGTCCTCCCACGACCTCGCCCCCGGCGACACGATCCGGCTGGCGACGCCGACCGGCAAGGCGGCGCTCACCGTCTCCGGCATCTTCCGCTTCGAATCGGCGCTCGACCTCGGCGGCTACGGCACCGCGGCCGCGCCGCTCGCCTCGGTCCGGCGGATGACCGGCAAGGCGACCGGCTGGGACGAAATCAACGTGATCGCCGCCGACGGCGTCTCCGACCGGGCACTGACGCGGCGGATCCGCGCCGCGGTCGGGCCGAACCTGCAGGTCGCCACCCCGGCGGCGAAGGGCGAAGAAGTCAACGAAGCGACCTCCAGCCTCGACATCGTCCTCTACTTCTTCTCCGGCATGGCGATCTTCGTCAGCGTCTTCCTGATCCTCAACTCCTTCAACATGACCGTGCTGCAGCGGATCCGCGAAATCGGCACGCTGCGGGCGCTCGGCGCCTCGCGGCGGCGGATCGGCAGCTCGGTGCTGAGCGAAGCGCTGCTGCTCGCGGTACCGGGCTGCGCGCTCGGGCTGCTGCTCGGGATCGGGCTCGCCGAACTGCTGGCGGCGGCGATGCGGAGCTTCTTCGGCCTGCCGCTGGCCTCGCTCGACGTGACCACCGGCGCGATCGTCGCCTCGATCGTCATCGGCGTCCTGGCGACGACCGTCGGGGCGCTCTACCCGGCGCTGCGGGCGGGGCGGATCGCGCCGGTGCGGGCGCTGACCGGCGCCGTCGGCAACGAGCGCCGCCCCCGCTGGCCGCGCGCCCTGGCGGGCGTCGTGCTCTTCATCCCGGGGATGGCGATCGGCGGCCTCTTCTGGTTCAGCAACTCCAGCGGCACCTCGACCGCGGCGATCGTCGGGGTCGGCTCGACGCTGATGATGTTCATCGGCATGGTCCTGCTGGCGCCGTTCCTGGTGATGCCGCTGATCGACCTGCTCTCGCGCCCGATCCGGGCGCTGATGCCCTCCGAGGGGAGGCTGGCCTCGGACTCGCTGCGGATGAACCCGCTGCGGACTTCGGCCACCGCCGCGGCGCTCGTCGTCACCCTCTCGGTCGTCGTCGTCAACGCGACGATGAGCGCCAGCTTCCTCGGCACGATCTCCGACGAGCTCGACTCGCACTTCGCCCGTGACCTCACCGTGCAGCCGCTCGGCTACTCGAGCTATGGGCCGCCGGTGAGCGGCATCGCGCCCTCGCTGCGGCGCCAGATCGGCGAACTGCCGGCGGTCGGGACCGTGACGCCGGAGCGGATCGTCTACATGCAGCACCTGCCCGGCTCGAACGAACCGGGGATCCTCACCGCCGTCGATCCGGCCCGGTACCCGCAGGTCGACCACTCCGAATACGAAGGGGCGACGACCGCCGCGGCGATGGCCGGGCTCCGGTCCGGCGGCGCCGTGGTCGGCAAGGGCTTCGCCGACGACGCCGGCCTCGCGATCGGCGACACGATCGCCCTGCGCGGCGCCCACGGCACCGTCCGCGCGCCGATCGTCGCCACCACCGACACCCTCGAAGCCGACGGCAACCTGGTCGTCGTCTCGTTGAAGACGATGGAGCGCGCCTACGGGATCGGCTCCGACTCGATCCTCGCCATCACCGCCGTCTCGCCGGACCGGCGGGCGGCGCTCGACCACCAGGTGAGCGCGCTGCTCGAACGGGAATACCCGGGCTTCGAAGCGGTCTCCAACGCCGAAGTCAAGAAGCAGTACGAAGACGCGGTCAACCAGCAGTTCTCCTTCTTCGACGCGATCGTCGGGATCGCCGTGATCGTCGGCCTGCTCGGCATCATCAACACCCTCTCGATGGCGGTGATCGAGCGCACCCGCGAGATCGGCGTCCTGCGCGCCCTCGGCGGCTCGCGCTGGCGGATCCGCCGCACGATGCTGACCGAGAGCCTCCTCATCTCGATCGCCGGCAGCCTGGTCGGCATCGGCGTCGGCCTCCTGGTCGGCATCGTCTGGATCATCTCCGTCCGCGAAAGCACCCTGGTCGGCCTCAACCTGGAGATCCCCACCACGATGCTGATCGCGATCGCCGTCCTCGGCATCATCATCGGCGCCCTCGCCGCGATCATCCCCGCCCGCCGCGCCGCCCATCTGGACCCGCTGAAGGCGCTGACGTACGAGTAGGGGCGAAGCTTCGTGGCCGGGGAAGCTGTCGCCCGGGGGAGGCGGCCGTCCGAGTTGCGCCCGGCCGTCCCGTCCACGGCCCGGGCAGGTTGTGGCCGTGGCCGGGACGGCCGGGTCCGTGAGGAGTGGGGAGGGTTCGTGACGTGTGCCGGGGGACGTGCGGGTCGTGCCGGGGAGAAGCGCATGATCGGCCACGAAGGCGCAGGTCCCGTGACGAAGGCCCATGGGACGTCACGGTCCGTCCCGTCTTCCCCAGGCGTGGGTTCCTCCGTTCGCTGCTCCTACCGCATAGGGGTAGAAACAGCGAACGGAGGGATCGGGACCCGGATCCAGGTGACCGGACCCATGGGGACCCGTGACGAACCCGGCGGAAGGGTGACGGAAGCGTGGAGTTCGTCCCGTCCGTCACGGTCCCTCCCCACCTCCACATCACGCCCCACGACGTTCGTGCACTTGTACCACCCATAGGGGGCACAAGTGCACGGACGTCCCGCCGCCCGATGTGGACCCGTGACGTTCCTGGCAGAACCATCACGGAAGCCCGCACTTCCTCCTGTCCCTGTGCCCCCTTCCCCACGGAACCCCCACGTCCCGGGCGTCTCGTGGCGGCCACAACCTGCCAGGCCGCGGTGGCGGGCGAAGCCGGCCTGAAGGTGCGCTCGCCCGGGGCGTGAGAACCTGGGGACATGCGCTCGTT
>DASZUH010000137.1:0-7043 GCA_035547715.1 Solirubrobacterales bacterium | reverse complement strand
CCGCGCCGCACCTTTCAGGCCAATAGCCTGTTGCGGCTCTTGGAGATGACGCGAGAAGCGGGGGAAATGCGATGAAGGTCCTGGTCGCCGGCGCCAACGGGCAGCTCGGCAAGGACATGGTGCTCGCCGCCGGCAACGCCGGGCACGACGTGGTCGGGTTCGGCCGCGCCGAGATGGACGTCGCCGACGCCGAGGCGGTCAGGCGGCGGGTCGACCTGGAGCGGCCCGACATGGTGATCAACTGCGCCGCCTGGACCGACGTCGACGGGGCCGAGACCGCGGAGGCGGATGCGTTCGCCGTCAATGGGACCGGGGCCGGGAACGTCGCCGCCGCCGCCCGCGAGGCCGGCGCCGCGGTCGTCTTCGTCTCCACCGACTATGTGTTCGACGGCGAGAAGGGCGCGCCCTACGTCGAGTCCGACCAGCCCGCGCCGCTGTCGGCCTACGGGCGCACCAAGCTGGCGGGCGAGGAGGCCACCGCGGCCGCCAACAAACGCCACTTCATCGTCCGCTCGTCGGGCCTCTTCGGGATCGGCGGCGGCAACTTCGTCGCCACGATGCTGCGGCTCGCCGAGTCGACCAACGAGGTGCTGGTGATCCGCGATCAGGTCACCTCGCCGACCTACACCTGGCACCTCGCCTACGGCCTCACCCGCCTGATCGACGGGATCGAGTACGGCATCCACCACATGGCCGCCGCGGGCCAGTGCTCCTGGTACGAATTCGCGCGCGAGATCTTCGAGCAGGCGCACGTTGATTGCAAAGTGCTCTCCGGAACGACCGAGATGCTCGGCCGCCCCGCCCCGCGCCCCGCGTTCTCGGCGATGGTGAGCCAGCGCGAGCTCGCGATCACGCTGCCCTCCTGGCACGATGGCCTGGCCGGGTACCTCGCCCAGCGCGAGTCCGAGACGAACTGAGAAGGGAAGGAACGAGATGAAGCTGCTGGTCACCGGCGCCGCCGGATTCATCGGCTCGACCTACGTCCGTATCGCCGGGCAGGAGCACGACATCGTCGTCCTCGACAAGCTGACCTACGCCGGTCGGCCCGAGAACCTGCCCGAGGGGACGCGGCTGATCGAGGGCGCGATCGAGGACCCCGCGATCGTCCGCGAGGCGATGCAGGGCGTCGACGCCGTCGTCAACTTCGCCGCCGAGTCCCACGTCGACCGCTCGATCGACGACCAGCAGGCCTTCGCCCGCACCCACGTGATCGGCACCGGCACGCTGCTCGACGCGGTCCGCGAACTGGGGGTCCAGCGCTACGTCCAGGTCTCCACCGACGAGGTCTACGGCTCGATCGAGTCGGGCTCCTTCACCGAGACCTCGCCGCTCGACCCCTCCTCGCCCTACTCGGCGACCAAGGCGGCGGGTGACCTCCTGGTCGGCGCCCACGTCCACACCTACGGCCTCGACGCCTCGATCGTCCGCGGCTCCAACAACTACGGCCCGCGCCAGTACCCGGAGAAGCTGATCCCGCTGATGATCCTGAACGCGATCCACGGCGACTCCTTGCCGGTCTACGGCGACGGCAGGCAGGTGCGCAACTGGCTCTACGTCGAGGACTTCTGTCGCGGCATCCACGCCGTGCTCGCCAGGGGCAAGGCGGGCGAGGCCTACAACGTCGGCGGCCCCGACGAGTGCGAGAACATCGAGGTCGTCAAGCGGGTGATCGAGCTGGTCGGCGGCGACGAGTCGCTGATCGAATACGTCACCGACCGCCCCGGTCACGACCGCCGCTACTCCCTATCCAGTGAGAAGCTGGTGCGCGAGCTCGGCTGGGAGGCGCAGGTCCACTTCGACGAGGGGATCAAGCGCACCGTCGACTGGTACCGCGACAACGAGGACTGGTGGGGGCCGATCCGCTCCGGCGAGTACCGCGAGTACTACGAACGCCAGTACGGCAGGGCGCTCGGCTAGCCTCCCGTCGATGTCGACCGATCAGCAGCAGGAGGAGACCGAGAACGTTCTCTGGGACCTCGAGCACCTGAAGGAAGCGCGGGGGATCTCGGACTGGATGTTCGAGCAGTTCGAAGATGACGTGAAAGGGCGCGTGCTCGAGGTCGGCGCCGGGATCGGTACCTTCACCGAGCTCCTCCTGGAGAGGCCGATCGAGCATCTCCTCGCGATGGAGCCGTGGGAGCCCTGCGTCGAGTACTTGAACCGGGAGTTCGCCGGCAACGAGCGGGTCACTGTGCTCGATGAGGCGCTTCCGGGTGCGCCGAGCCTGGAGGGCCAGGACGGCACGATCGATTTCATCCTTTGCCAGAACGTGCTCGAGCACATCGGCGACGATCAGGGTGCCTTGAACGCGATGGCGGCGGCGCTGAAGCCGGGTGGCCGGCTGCATCTCCTCGTTCCGGCGAACCCGCGCCTCTACGGCCCGCTCGACAAGTCCTTCCTCCACTTCCGTCGCTACACGAAGGGCGTGGTCCGCGAACGTCTGATGCTCGCCGGGCTGGAGGTCGACGACCTCTACTCGTTCAACGCGCTCGGCATCCCCGGGTGGTGGGTGCAGAACCGCCGCGGAGATGACGCCGAGCTCTCAAGCGGGTCGCTGAAGGCCTACGAAGCGCTGCTGAAGGTCTGGAAGCCGATCGAAAGGCGCTGGCGCCCGCCGATCGGGCTCAGCGTCATCGCCCGTGCGCGCAAGCCCGATTAGTTAGCCGCGCGCCATCGCGAGGCGGCATTCGACGAGCGTGCGGACCACCCGTAGGCCGTCGATCGCGGTCAGCTTCTTGCCTTCCTCGCGACCGCGGGCGCGGTAGCGCACCGGCACTTCGTAGATCTGGTGGCCATGCGCCAATACCTTGCCGGTGATCTCCGGCTCGATGTCGAAGCCGGTGCACTTGAGATCGAGTTCGCGCCAGATCGCCGTCGGCATCAGCTTGTGGCAGGTCATGATGTCGCTCAGGAAGCAGTTGAAGAGCAGGTTGGCGACCAAGGTGACGCCCTTGTTTCCCATCACGTACCAGAAGCTGAAGGCAGAGTGGGATTCGAAGCCGCGCGAGCCGAAGACGACCTCGGCCTCGCCTTCGAGGATCGGTTCGAGCAACTTGCCGATGTCCGATGGCTCGTACTCGAGGTCGGCGTCCATAATTGCGGCGTAGGTGCCGTTGGCGCTGCGGATCGCGGTCTTTACGGCCTCGCCCTTACCGGCGTTGCGCTCGTGGACGACCAGGTTGATGCGGGAATCGCCGGCGGCTTCGCGAAGAATCTCGGCGGTGCCGTCGGTGGAGCCGTCGTCGACGATCACCAGCTCTATCTCGTCGACGGGATATTCCGTCGAGAGCACGTGGGCGATCGCCGACTTGACAGTGGCCCGCTCGTTGTAGACGGGCATGAGAATGGAGAGTTGAGGAGCTGCCATCGACTCTGCACCCTATTCATTACGATCCGCGTGGCGATGGCGACGGCAGGGGAGACGAAGCTCGAAGGGGTGGTGCTGGTCGAACCGCAGGTCCATGGCGACGAGCGCGGGTTCTTCGTCGAGACCTACTCGCGGGACGCCTGGAAGGAACTCGGCGTCGACGCCGAGTTCGTCCAGCACAACCACTCGCGCTCCAGCCGCGGGACGCTGCGGGGGCTGCACTTCCAGACCTCGCCCGGGCAGGCGAAGCTGCTGCGCTGCGCGCGGGGGGCGATCCTCGACGTCGCCGTCGACCTGCGCAAGGACTCGCCGACCTACGGGCAGTGGGAGGGGCACGTGCTCGACGACGAGAGGCACCACCAGCTCTTCGTGCCGATCGGCTTCGCCCACGGCTTCGTCGTCCTCTCCGACGTCGCCGACGTCGCCTACCTCGTCTCCTCGCTGTACGACCCGGCGACCGAGGCGGGCATCGCCTGGGACGATCCCGAGGTGGGGGTCGACTGGCAGGTCGACGAGCCGCTCCTCTCCGAGCGCGACAAGACGGCGCCGCGGCTCGGCGAGATCGCCGACTCGCTGCCCTGGTAGGGGTTCGACGGAAGGGGGCGCGAGCTCCTTGGTGACGCCTTCCGGGTGACGTAGGCTGCCGCCGCAATGGGGACCTCGCGGCGGAACATGAAGATCACGCTCGCCGCGATGACGCTGGCGAGCTCGATGATCCTCGTCGACCAGACCGCGGTCCCGCTGGCCGCGCCGCACGCGATCATCGGCCTGCACGCCGAGATCTCGCAGTCGCAGTGGCTGATGACCGCGAACATCCTGCCGCTGGCGGCGCTGATGGTCTTCGGCGGCAGGCTCGGCGACCTCTTCGGGATGCGCCGCATCTTCCTCCTCGGCGCGGTGATCTTCGCCTTCGCGACGACCGCGATGGGCGCCTCCCAGGACATCGTCTGGGCGATCGCCGCGCGCGCCGTGCAGGGGGCCGGGGCGGCGCTGATGATGCCGACCGCGCTGGCGATCGTCAGCGCCATCTACCCGGACGAGGAGAAGGGCGCCGCGCTCGGCATCCTCGCCGGCGCCTCGGCCTTCTTCGCCGCGCTCGGCCCGGTGCTGGGCGGCGTCCTGACGGCGATCGACTGGCGACTCGTCTTCCTCGTCAACGTGCCGCTGGCGGTGATCGCGATCGCGCTGACGCTGAAGGCGACGCCGGAACTGGAGCCCGACCCCGAGGCCTCGCGCGAACTCGACCTGCCCGGCGTCGTCACCTTCGCGATCGCCGTCGGGGCGCTGATCTTCGGCCTCTCGGAAGGCCCGCAGGCGGGCTGGGGGAAGCCGGGGACGCTGGTCCCGATCGCGATCGGCCTCGCCTTCATCCCGATCTTCCTGACGATCGAGCGGCGCTCGAAGAACCCGATGATCAACTTCAAGCTCTTCCGCCACGAGAACTTCCTCGCCGCCAACCTGAGCCAGGTACTGGCCGGGATGATCGAGCTCGGGCTCGGCTTCCTCACCCCGTTCTTCCTGCTGCTGGTGGTCGGCGTCTCGCCGACGACGGCGGGGATCGCGCTGATCCCGGCGACGATCCCGGTGATCCTCGCCGGGCCGCTGGCGGGCCGGGCGTTCGACCGCTTCGGCGGTCGCCGGCCGCTGGTCGGCGGCTTCCTCGTCCTCGCCGCCTCGGGGATCGTGCTCGCGGTCTCGGTCTCGAGCGAGTCGGCTGTCGCGCTGATCCCGGGCCTGCTGCTGCAGGGTATCGGCCTTGGCGTCGTCCTCACCGTCAACGACCCGACCGGGCTGACCGCCGTCCCCGAAAAGGACAGCGGCGAGGCGGCCGGGATGATCAATACCTCCGAGCAGCTCGGCGGCGCGCTCGGGATCGCGATCCTCGAGGCGATCGAGCTCGGCATCAACTTCGCCAAGCTGAACGACCGCTTCGACGAAGCGGGCATCCACCCGACGCCGCACCAGAACGAAGTCGGCCGCAACCTGATCCTCGAAGCCGAGCAGAAGGGCATCAACCATCTGCCCCACAGCCACATCCTCGACCTGATCAAGGGCGACGTCGTCGCCTCCCACGTCACCGCCTTCGAAGTGACCTTCTTCGCCTCTTCCGGGATCGCCCTGCTCGGCGCCCTCGTCACCTTCGTCCTCGTCCGCAAGACCGACCGGCTGAAGACCCCGGGCCCCGGAGTCTTCAGCCGCCGGTCGCGCTGGATCGCGACCGGCGTCGGGCGCTCGCCCGCGATCAGTCGCCGGCCGCCGCCGCGCCCCGGGGAATCGGCGACGGGCTAGGCACGGCGAGCGGCCGCATCACGGTCAGCGCGATCGCCAGGGCGAGGGCGATCAGGGCGGCGGAGACCGTGATCGTGCTCGGCACGCCTTCGATCAGAGCCCTGGCGCCGGTGCCTTCGCTCGCCGCCGCGAAGACGGTGACGAGGACGCCGATGCCGATCGTCGAGCCGAGCTGCTGGAACACGTTGACGAGGCCCGAGGCGGCGCCCGCGTCGCGGTGGTCGACGCCCTGGATCGCCGCCTGGGTCAGCGGCGTGAAGGCGAGTCCCATACCGGCGCCGATGATCAGCATCGGCAGGGCGATGCCGGTCCAGTAATCGGTGGTGGTCGAGATGCGGCTGAGCCAGAGGAGGCCGACCAAGGCCATCGTCAGGCCGCCGATCAGGGTCCGGTAGGGGCCCACGCGGCCGAGCAGCCTCGGCACCACTTTCACCATCGCGAAGATCGTCAGCGTGACCGGCAGGAAGGCCAGCCCGGCCTTCAGCGCGCTGTAGCCCTCGGCGCCCTGGAGGAACTGGGTCAGGTAGAAGAACATCCCGAACATCGCGCCGACCATCAGCAGGCGGGTGGCGTAGGCGCCGACCCGCTCGCGGTCGGCGAAGAGGCGCAGCGGCGTGATCGGCTGCCGCGCCCGACGCTCGACCGCGACGAAGGCGGCGAGCATCACCGCGGCGGCGGCGAAGGAGACCAGCGCGACGGTGTCGCCCCAGCTCGTTTCCGCCGCCCGCACGAGACCGTAGACGAGGGCGCTCATGCCGAAGGTCGAGGTGGCGGCGCCGCCGAGGTCGAACTCGCCCGTGTGGCGCTCGGTCTCGGGCAGGTGGGCGGGGGCGAGGGAGACGAGGACGACGCCGATCGGGACGTTGATGAAGAGGCTCCAACGCCAGGAGATCCAGCTGGTCAGCATGCCGCCGAGGACGAGGCCGATGCTGGCCCCGGCGCTGGCGACGGCCGAGTAGAGGGCGATCGCGCGGGTGCGCTCGGAGCCCTCGGGGAAGGAGATCGTGAGCAGCGCCAGGGTCGAGGGCGCGGCGATCGCGGCGCCGACGCCCTGGATCGCGCGGGCGGCGAGCAGCCAGGTCTCCGACTGGGCGAGCCCGCCGAGCATCGAGGCGGCGGTGAAGATCGTGATGCCGACGATGAAGACCTGGCGGCGGCCGAGCAGGTCGCCGGCGCGGGCGCCGAGCAGCAGCAGGCCGCCGAAGGCGAGCGCGTAGATGTTCTGCACCCAGGAGAGGGAGGCCGGGGAGAAGCCGAGGTCGGTGCGGATGTCGGGGAGCGCGGTGATCACCACCGACGCGTCGAGGACGACCATCAGGTAGCAGCCGAGGATGATCGCGAGGACCATCGCGGGGTTGGCCGCCCCGGCGGTCGCGGTGCGGCGGGC
>DASZUH010000136.1:0-44061 GCA_035547715.1 Solirubrobacterales bacterium | reverse complement strand
ACGAGCATCCGGTCTCGCGCCTCTATCGCCAGGCGAAGGAGTCGCAGTTGCGCTGGGGCTCCCTCGAGCGCCGGCAGGACGAGGTCTGGGCCGACGAGATGGCCCGCGGCGAGGGGCGGGAGCGGTAGGCGTGCGACGCGGCCCGGCGTCCGGCAGCGCGGCAGGAGGCCGGTCGGCGTGAGCTCGATCGGCGAGATCCCCGGCCGCGCCGCGGCCGCCACCCCGGACAAGGTGGCGATCGTCGACGACCTGACCAGCGTCACCTACGCCGAGCTCGAGGCGGGCAGCGACGCCCTGGCCGTGCGCCTGCGCGAGCGCGGCCTGGCGCCCGGCGACCGGGTCGGCCTGCTGTTGACCAACAGCTCGCGCTTCATGCTGGCCTATTTCGCCACCGCCAAGGCCGGCGGCGTGATCGTGCCGATCAACCCGCGGCTGAGCACCGCCGAGATCCAGTTCCTCGTCGACCACACCGAATGCGCCGCCTTCTTCCACGACCAGGGCTTCGGCGCGAAGGTCGCCGCGCTGCGGCTGCCTCGGATCCGGATCGCGGTGGGAGCCGAGCGCGACGGCGACGAGCTGATGGAAGACGTGGTCGCGCGCGAGGTCGACCTCGATCTCGCGCGACCCGCCGAAGGGGACCTCGCGGCGATCTTCTACACCTCGGGCACGACCGCCGACCCGAAGGGCGTCGAGATGACCCACCGGACGATCCTGCAGACGGTCGAGATCCTCGGCGGCAGCTTCGACGTCGGCGCCGACGACGTCGGCCTCTGCCCGATCCCGCTCACCCACACCACCGTGCACTTCACCCCGGTGCCGGTGATCGCGGCGGGCGGCACGATCGTGCTCTGCGACCGCTTCCGGCCCGCCTCGGCGCTCGACCTGCTGGAGCGCCACCGGGTGTCGCTGCTGCCGACGGTGACCGCGGTCGCGGTGCTGATGGCGAAGGAGCTGGTCGCCTCGGAGCGCCGCTACGACCTCGGGCCGCTGCGCAAGATCTTCGTCGGGGGCGCCAACGTGCCGGCCTCGCTGGTCGACGCCTGGCACGAGATCGCGCCCAACTGCAGCGCCGTCAACTGCTACGGGATGACCGAGATGGACGGGCCGATCAGCCGCATGGACCGGCACCGCTTCCCGCTCCGCCGCGGCTCGGTCGGCAAGTCTTACCCGGGCGTCGAGGTGCGGATCGAGACGGAGGCGGGCGACGCGGCCGCCACCGGTGAGGTGGGCGAGATCGTCGTCCGCGGCGGCAACATGATGGCCGGCTACTGGCGCAACCCGCGCGCCACCGCCGCGGCGCTGGTCGACGGCCGGCTCCACACCGGTGACCTCGGCTATCTCGACGAGGACGGCTACCTCTTCGTCGTCGGGCGGAAGAAGAACGTGCTGAAGCGGGGTGGCGAGCTGGTCTATCCGGACGAGGTCGAGAACGTCCTGCTCGCCAACCCGGCGGTCAAGGAGGCGGTCGTGGTCGCGGTCGGTGACGAGGTGATGGGCGAGCGGGTCGCGGTGGTGGTTGCGCGCCAGCCGGGCGCGGCGATCGGGGTCGACGAGCTGATCGCCTTCTGCGGCGAGCACCTCGCCGACTTCAAAGTTCCCGAGTACGTCGGCTTCGTCGAGGACGAGCTGCCGAAGAACACGGTGGGGAAGGTCGATCGGCGGGGAATCGCGACGACGGTCACGGGGGGTGCCATCGAGCTGGCCGACCGTCGCCGCGGCAGCGTGCGGTCGCGGCGATGAGCGCGGACCCGGAAGCGGTGGCCGGGCTGCGGGTCGAGTCACGCGTCGAGGTGCGGTGGCGCTGATCACCCTCGACGTGCCGCGCAAGCGCAACGCGATCTCGGCGGCGATGGCGGTCGGGCTCGACGCCGCGGTGGAGCGGGCGGCGGCGGCCGCCGGCGCGATCGTGATCACCGGTGCCGGCGGCGCCTTCAGCGCCGGGATGGACCTCGACGACGTCGGCGCCGGGGTCGAGATCCCGCTCGGCTTCATCGAGCACATCGCCGCCCTCGAGGTGCCGGTGGTGGCCGCGATCGGCGGCGCGGCGGCGACCGGCGGGCTTGAGCTGGCGCTCGCCTGCCACTTCCGCATCGGCTGCGCCGAGACGGTGCTGCTCGATCGTCACGCCCAGCTCGGCCTCTTCCCGCGGGCGGGGATGTCGGCGCGGCTCGTCGGGCTGGTCGGCCCCGGGGCGGCCCTCGAGATCTCGCTTACCGGCCGGCGGGTCGGGGCCGAGGAGGCCCTGCGGCTCGGGCTCCTCGACCGCCTCGCGCCGAGCGAGGGCCTGGTCGACGAGGCGCTCGCGACCGCCGCGGCGATGGCGACCGTCGACCCCGAGCTCCGCCGCCGCCTGATCGCTCTCTACCGCGAGGCCGCCGAACTGCCGCCGGCCGAGGCGCTGCGCCGCGAGCGCGAGGCGAACGCCGCCTGGCACCGCATCTCCGGCGGCCGCGAGGGGGCGAGGGAGCGGTTCAGGGCGGGTCGGGGGAGCGAGTAAGGGCCGGCGGGCGCCCTGGAAGCCGGCGCCCCGGCGGGAAGGGACGGGCGGCCGGCCGTGGTCTGGCGGCCGTCCGAGTTGCGCCCGGCCTTCTCGATGGCGGCCCTGGCAGGTGGGGGCCGCCACCGAGAAGGCCGGGTCCGTGGGAAGTGAGGAGGGTTCGTGACGTGTGCCGGGCGAGTGCGTTCGTCGCTTGTACGCCTATGGTGGTCAAGCGACGAACGCACCCGGGCGACCCGGGGCGAAGGTGACCGAAGTGATGAGGACCCGTGACGGATCGCCCGGCGGCCCGAGAAGGCGTGGAGGTGCGAATGCCGCCACGAGACGCCCGGGACGCAACTCGGACGGCCGCCCCGGCTCGAACCCTTCGTGGGACCCGTCGTCTACCCCGCGTGCAGGGCGCCGATCGCCTCGATCAGGCGGCGTACGCGCGTTCGGCGCTCCGCCGGGTCGGGCGCCGCCGAGACCGGTTCGATCGTCACGGTG
Source organism: Solirubrobacterales bacterium (assembly GCA_035547715.1). Lineage (GTDB taxonomy): Bacteria > Actinomycetota > Thermoleophilia > Solirubrobacterales > 70-9 > VAYN01. Next base: position 41,078 of record DASZUH010000136.1, on the reverse strand, counting down.
TCGATGCCCGCGGCGGCGTAGGCGCCGAGGCGCTCGAGGCATTCTGCGGGCGAGCCGGAGGGGATGAGCGAGCGCAGGAGGTTCTCGCTGACGGCCTCGAGCGCGTCGGCGCGGCGGCCCTCGGCCCAGGCCGCGGCCATCGCCGCCGCCTCGGCGGGGAAGCCCTGGCGCGCGAGGTGGGCGTTGTAGGCGGGGACGGTGCCGTAGCCGACGATGAAGCGACGCAGCATCGTCTGCAGCTCGGGGCCGTCGGGGTCGGCGGAGACCGTCACCCGGCACTGGACCCCGAGGTCGGCGGGATCGCGGCCCGCCGCGCGGGCACCGGCGCGGAAGTCGTCGAGGAGGATCGGCGCGCCCTCCGCGGTGGCGAAGCTGAGCAGGATGCCGTCGGCGATCTCGCCGGCGAGGCGGGACATCTTCGGCCCCAGGGCGCCGATGTAGATCGGGACCCAGGTCGGGCCGAGGCCGAGGCGGAAGTCGTGGCTGCGGATCGTCTCGCCCTCGATCGTGACCTTCTCGCCGCTCAGCATCGCCCGCACCGCTTCGACGGTCTCGCGGACGCGCGTCAGCGGGCGCTCGTAGGTGCCGCCCATCCAGCGCTCGACGATCGCCGGCGAGGAGGAACCGAGGCCGAGGACGAAGCGGCCCTCGGCGATCGTCTGCAGGGTCGCCGCGCTCATCGCCAGGAGCGCCGCCGGCCGGGTGAAGACGGGGGCGAGGCTGAGGCCGAGGCGGGTCGTCGTGGTCGCCTCGGCGAGCGCGGCCAAGGGCGCGAAGCCGTCGACGGTGCCGACCTCCGAGGTCCAGAGGTCGTCGTAGCCGAGCGTTTCCGCGTCGCGGGCGACGGCAAGGGTCTCGGCCAGGCCGAGCGCCTCGATCGGGACCGCCAGGCCGAGCCTCACCGGCCCGCCCCGGCGTCGTGGACGACCTCGCCGCCGAGGATCGTCAGCCAGACCGGGTCGGCGAGCGGGTCGTCGCCGGCGAGGACGACGAGGTCGGCCGCCTGGCCGGGGGCGAGGCGGCCGAGATCCCCGCGGCCGACCAGCGCCGCCGGGACCGCGGTCATCGCCCGCACCGCCTGCCCGACCGTGAGGCGCTCGGCCGGCCTCAGCTCGAAGCCGTCGCGGGTCTCACGGCGGACGGCCGCCCGCAGCATCGCGAGCGCCGGGGCCGCGGTCACCGGCGCGTCGCCGGCGAGCGCCAGCGGCACCCCGGCGGCCAGCCAGCCGGCGAGGCGGTGGAGGTGGGGAAGCTCGGCCGGGCCGAACTCGGCGCGATAACGGTCCCCCCCCTCGAGCACGAGGCCGGGGTTGGCGACGACGGCGGCCCCGGCGGCGGCGACCGCGGCGACCGTCTCCGGCGGGGCGACCGAGGCGTGCTCGATCCGGTCGGGCACGGCGGGGGAGACGACGGGCGAGGGCCCGATCGTCGCCGGCGCGGCAGGGGAATCGACGGGCGAGGACCCGATCGTCGCCAGCGCGGCGGCGATCTCGGCGGGCGAGGTCGCGTGGACGGCGAGGCCGAGACCGGCGCGCCGCGCCGCCGCCGCGGCCGCCGCCATCGCGTCGAGGTCGAGCCGCGCCTCGATCGCCTCCAGCTTCGCGTGGCGGACGCGGGCCGGGTCGAGCGCGCCGACCTCGCCGTCGCGCAGGGCGATCGCCGAGACCATCGTCCAGAGGCGCTGGCGGATCGCGCCGTCGGTCGCCAGCCGGTCGAGCAGCGCCAGCTCGGCCGCGCCGTTGTGGGCGCCGGCGTCCTGGATGCTGGTCACGCCCGCCGCGAGCAGGTCGGCCGAGGCGGCGGCGACCAGGTCGCGGAGCGCGGCGGGCGACGGGCGGTCGGTCGGGTCGGCGACGAGGCCGCCCCCCTGGAAGATCCGCCCGGTCGGACGGCCTGCCCCGTCACGCTCGACCGCCGCGGCGCTCGTGCCGTCGAGCAGGCCGCAGCGACGCAGGCCCTCGGTGTTCAGCACGTCGAGGCGGAGGTTGCGGTGCTGGAGGCGGACCGGCCGGTCGGCCGCGATCGCGTCGAGGTCGCGCCGGTCGGGGAGCCGGCCGGCGGTCATCGTCGCCTCGTCGAAGCGGCGCAGGCGCAGCCAGCGGCCCGGCCCGAGCGTCGCCGCGCGCGCCGCCGCCGGCCGACCGATCGCGTCCCAGCCTGCGATGTCGTCGGGGAGCACGACCTGCTCGCGCTCCCGCGCCAGCGAGAGCAGGTGCACGTGCGGGTCGTGGAAGCCGGGGAGGACCAGCGCCCCGGCGAGGTCGATCGCCCCGTCCTCGTCGCCGCGCGCGGGCGCGATCGAGTCGATCCGCCCGCCGCGGCAGGCGATCGTCCAACGTCCGTCCCGCCCGAGCAGGCGGGCGCCGCCGAGCGGCGGGGCCTCGGCTCCTACTTCGGCTCGAGCTGCTTGCCGCAGCACGAAGGGATCTCGCCCGGTTTGGTCACCATGTACGTCGCCCCGCACTTGGAGCACACGAAGCGTTTCCCGATCTTGGTCGTCATCAGCTGATCCTTCCTGGTGATTCGAGGGTGGTCGAGGCGGTCAGATCGCGGCGCCGGACCTTGCCCAGGGCGGTGCGCGGCAGCGCCGCGACGATCCGCACCTCGCTCGGCGCCTTGAAGCTGGCGAGCGAGCGTTTGCCGTGGGCGATCAGGTCGTCGGGGTCGAGCTCGGCGTCACCGCGGCGGACGACGAAGGCGGCGACGACCTGGCCCCACTCGTCGTCGGGCAGGCCGACCACGGCGACCTCGGCGACCGCCGGGTGCGAGTCGAGCACCGCCTCGACCTCGGCCGGGTCGATGTTCTCGCCGCCGCGGATGATCAGGTCGTCGCGACGGCTGCTGAGGAAGACGTAGCCGCCGGAGTCGACGCGGCCGAGGTCCCCGGTCGCCCGCCAGGGCTCGGCGGGATCGAAGCGGACCGCGATCTCCCCGTCGACCCCGGGGCCGACCGGCTGCCCCGCCTCGTCGACGATCGCCAGTTCGGTGCCCTCGAGCGGCCGGCCGATCGAGGCGAGGCGGGCGAGGCCCTCGGGATCGCCGCGCCGCGCCGCCTCGTGGTCCTCGACGCCGAGGACGCAGACGGTGCCGCCGGTCTCGGTCTGGCCGTAGGAGCCGACGAAGCCGGTGGTCGCCGGGAAGCGCTCGAGCGCCTCCTTGATCACCCGCGCCGGCATCGGCGCGGCGCCGTAGGCCAGCACGCGCAACGAGCCGAGGTCGGTCTCCGCGAAGCCCGGGTCGTCGAGGATCCGGTGCAGCATCGTCGGCACGACGAAGGCGTGCTCGGCGCCCGAGCCCTCGACCCGGCGCAGCCAGTCGGCGGCGGTGAAGGCGGGCAGCAGCTCGACCCGGCGGCCGCCGAAGATGTTGTTGAGGAGGCCCGAGAGCCCGGCGACGTGGTGGTCGGGCGCGGCGAGGACGGTGGCGCCGCGGGGGGTGCCGTCGGGCGGGTTGGCGGTGCGCAGGAGCGTCGACATCAGGCCGAGGTGGGAGAGCCGGACGGGCTTCGGCAGCCCGGTGGTGCCGCTCGTGTGGAGGAGGATCGCGTCGGCGTCGGGGTCGACCTCGACCGGCTCCAGCGGCCATTCGGCGGCAGCGCGAGGCCGGCCCGCGGGGAGGACCTCGGGCGGCGCGGCAAGGCGGTCGACGGCATCGTCGGCGACCCCGGCGTAGCGCTCGTCGACGACCAGCAGGTCGGGGGCGAGGCGCTCGACCACGGCGACCAGCTCGTCGGCCTTCATCCGCGCGTTCAGCGGCGCGATCCGGGCGCCGATCGCCAGCGTGGCGAAGAGGAGGGCGACGAAATCGGGGGAGAAGGCCTGCATCGTGGCGACGGTCGCGCCGGGGCCGAGGCCACGCTCGGTCAGGCCCGCGGCGACCGCGGCGACCCCGCCGCCGAGCTCCGCGTAGGTGAGCGTCCCGTCCGCGTCGGCGAGGGCCGGGGCGTCGGGCATCAGTTCGGCAGGGATCAGCAGCGCGTCGAACAGGTTCACGCCGGCGAGCTTACCAAACTTCCGTTTGGTTGGCTAGACGGAGCCGGTGAGGCTCGCGACGCCCTGGTCGGCGAGGCCGCGGACGATCTCGTCGACCGAGAGCGAGCCGCGCGGCCGGTACCAGTAATAGATCCAGTTCATCATCCCGAAGAGCGCCATCGTCGCCAGTCGCGGATTGATCCCGGCGCGCGTTTCGCCCCGGTCGATCGCGGCTTCGACGAGGGAGCGGAGCTGGCGCTCGTAGGCGGAGCGCGACTTGTTGATCGCGTCGCGGCGCTCGGGCGCGAGCGCGTCGATCTCACGGAAGTAGACGGCGGCGTAGACGAGGTGGTCGATCGAGGAGCGGACGTGGCCTTCGATCCAGACGCGGATCGCGACCAGCGGTTCCGATTCGAACTCGACCCAGGCGGTGTTCCCCGAGGCGGTCCCCTCGTGCGCTTTCTTGATCACCTCGAAGAGCAGGTCTTCCTTGGTGTCGATGTAGTGGTAGAAGCTGCCCTTGAGGATGCCGACCGCGTCGGCGATCTCCTGCAGCGAGGCGCCGTCGTAGCCCTTCTGCTGGAAGACTTCGGCGGCGACGCTGACCATCTGTTCGAAGCGGTCTTTGCGGCGTGGGGTCCGCCGGATCGTCTCCGTGCTCGTTGCATTCGTTTCGCTCGCCATTTTCTTGAGCGCTTCGGCGCGCTGCTCCTTTCGCTGAGCACCTTACCCGCAGACGCGGAAGCGGTCGTTGACCGCCGGACGGTTCGGACGTAACTTACCAACTGTTTGTTTGTTAGCGGCTGACCCTTGACAGGCGGTGGACGGCCTGCGAGGGTTGCCCAACAACCGTTTGGTTGATGAAACTGCTGTGGGCCGCCTCGGGAAAGGCGCCTTTGGGTGAACGCGGAGATGTCAGTGACCGAAGAACACAGCGACCCCACCGTCGGTGCGCGCCAACCGGCCGTCGCCGGCGCGCCGACCTCGGCCCGGGCCGGCCACCGCCCCGGGCACGGACTGCAGCGGGCCCTGACCCGGTACGGGCTCCTGGTCGCGTTCCTGATCGTGATCGCGGTCTTCGGGGCGCTCAAGCCGAGCATCTTCCTGACGGTCGAAAACCTGAAGTCCGTGATCACGATCGCGGCGCCGCTGGTGATCCTTTCGGTCGGGCTCACGGTCGTGCTGGTGATGGGGGACTTCGACCTCTCGCTGGGGGCGATGACCGGCCTCGGCGGCGCCGTCGCCGTCGTCCTGATGACCGAAGGCACCTACTTCGTCTTCGCGATCGTCGTCGCCCTGCTGCTCGCGATCGCGGTCGGCCTGACCAACGGGATCCTGGTCGCCTACCTGCGCGGATCGTCGTTCATCATCACCCTGGCGCTCACCAACGTCCTGATCGGGGTCGAACTCCTGTTCACCGACGGGAAGTCGATCACCACCGGGTTCGAACGCGGTTACCTCAACATCGCCCAGACGACCCCGCTGTTCGGCCTGAACACGCAGGTCTACGTCGCCGCGGTGCTCGCGCTGATCGTCGGGCTCCTGCTCGGCAAAACCGAAATCGGCCGCTACATGTACGCGGTCGGCAACAGTCCCGAGGCGGCTCGCCTCGCCGGCCTGCGCACCCGTCAGCTGCGCACGATCGGCTTCATCGTGGTCGCGCTCAGCGCCACGGTCGCGGGCATCCTCCTCACCTCCCAGGCCGGAGGGTCGACCCCGCAGCAGGGAGCCTCGTACCTCCTGCCGGCCTTCGCCGGCGCGTTCCTCGGCTCGGCCGTCTTCAAGCCGGGACAGTTCAACGTCGCCGGGACCGTCGTCGGGGTGTTGTTCCTGGGGACGGTCCAGACGGGGCTGACGATCATGGACTTCTCGACCGCGGTGGTGAACATCGTCCAAGGGGCGATCCTGGTCGCGGCGATCCTGCTCAGTCAATTCGATCGGCGGAACCGCCGATGAGTGCCACCCGCAGTGTCCAACCCGGGCCGCCCAGGCGTCCGGGATCGAAGGGCTCCGGCCGACGTCGGTGCCCAGAATCACGGAGGTGAGGAGAGAGACATGCGCCCTTGGGAATTGAGGGGGAGAACGGTTCGGCCGGCGGTCGCGCTGGTCGTGGCAGCAGCGTTGGCGGTGGTCGTCGCCGCCTGCGGCGGAGGTGGCTCGAGCGACGAAGTCACCGGGATCTCCGCCGGCACCGGCGAAACGGCGAGTACGGCGGCCACCGCCGCGAAGAAGGCGGCCGGGTCGCCGACCGAACTGCCGCAGGTGACGGTCGGGGTCGTCGACGTACTGGCGTCCTCGGAAGCGTCACAGCGTCTGGAAGTCGGGCTGAAGGACGCCAGCAAGGTGTTGGGGTGGAAGCTCCTTTCGTGCGACGCACAGGGTGAACCCGCCGGCATGCAGCGCTGTGCGGAAACGCTCCTCAACCAGGAAGTCGAAGTGTTGTTCCTGCTGGCGACCGAACCCACGCCCGTCCACAACGCGCTGGTGAAGGCGAAGAGCAAGGGCGTACCGGTGATCGGCTTCGGCGGCCAGACGACCAACAGTCCCCTGCTCGCCGGGCTCTACTACCCGAACGAGCACGAAGCCGGAGAAATCGCCGGCGAATACATCGTCGAACAGCTCGAATCGCTGAAGCCCGACGAACGATCGATGATCGTCCACAGCATCGCCGCCATCTGGGGCGAAGAACGCACCGCGGGCATGCTGGAAAAGGTCGAACCGGCCGGGATCAAGATCGCGGCGAAATACCAGACCGACCTGGCGAACGTCGAAGCCGGGACGCTCAAGGCGACGACCGACGAGCTCACGGCCAATCCCGAAGTGAAGGCGATCTACGACTCGTTCGACGCGGCGGGACGCTCGACCGCGCAGGCGGTGGCGCAGAAGTTCCCCGGGAAGAAGTTCCCCGAACGCCCGCTCGTCGTCACCTTCCACGCCGATCTGACCACGCTCGAAATGATGCGTGAAGGAAAGATCGACGCGGTCGTCGACGTGCCCTACGACGCGACCGCGTGGATCGCGGCCGACCAGGCGGCGCAGTTCCTGGCCCGCGAAACGCCGCCGTCGAAAGAACCCGAGCCCAAGTACCCGCTGCCGTTCCTGAAGCAGGAACTGTTCACCGCCGAAGACGAATTCCCGCCGGAAGGCCAGTACCGCGAACCGCAGAACGACTTCGTGACCTTCTTCACCACGAAGTGGCAGCAGGAATTCACCAACATCCCGAAGAGCGGCGGTGCGGGGGAATAGCGACACCCCTCGCGTCTCCCGTGAGGCCGACCGTCGGTCGCGCGGAGGGGAACGGATGGTTCGTGACATCCCGTTTCCTTCCGCGCGTCCCGACGCGCGCCGACGCGCTCATCGGCTCCCGAAAGGCGGCGAACCAAGGCAATGACGCAGTCCCAGGACCAAGAGACCAGCTACCGCTGCGGGGTCGACATCGGCGGAACCTTCACCGATTGCGTCGTCGTCGACGACCAGGGTCGGATCACGCTCGCGAAGGCGCCGTCGACGCCGCCGAACTTCGCCCGTGGCTTCATCGACGTCCTGCGCCAGGCGGCGGAGCGGACCGACCAGGACCTCGAGACGCTGCTCGGGCGCACCTCGCTGCTCCTCCACGGCACCACCGTGGGGACCAACGTGCTGGTGCAGATGAAGGGCGCCCGCACCGGGCTGATCACCACCCGCGGGCACCGCGACGTGATGGTGATGATGCGCTCCTTCGGGCGCTCCGCCGGCCTGCCGATCGATCGCCTGCTGCACGTGTCCCGGCACGAGAAGCCGGCGCCGATCGTCCCCCGCTCGCTGATCGCCGAGGTCTCGGAGCGGATCGACTGGGAGGGCGACGTGGTGCTGCCGTTGAACGAGGAGGAGGCGCGGGCGGCGGTTCGCGGCCTCCTCGCCGACGGGGTGGAGGCGATCGCGATCTCCTTCCTCTGGGGCTTCGCCAACCCCGACCACGAGTCGCGCATGCGCGCGATCGTCGAGGAGGAGGCCCCCGAGATCTTCGTCACCTGCTCGCATGAAATCGCCGCCAAGGTCGGTGAGTACGAGCGCACGACCGCCGCGGTGATCAACGCCTTCATCGGCCCGGCGACGGCCGACTACGTCGGTCAGGTCGACGGCGACCTGACCGCGGGCGGCTACCGCAGCCCGCTGCTCCTGATGCAGGCCTCGGGCGGCGTGATGCGGGCGGCCGAGGCGGCGCGGCGACCGCTCTTCACGATCGGCTCCGGGCCCGTCGGCGGCGTCACCGGCGCCGCCTTCCTGGCCGAGACGATGGGCCGGCCGAACGTGATGGCGTGCGACATGGGCGGCACCTCCTTCGACGTCGGTCTGATCGTCGACGGCGTCCCGATCGCCGGGTCGGAGGCGGTGATCAACCAGAACACCTTCTACATGCCGCGGCTCGACATCGAGTCGATCGGGGCGGGCGCGGGCTCGATCCTCTGGCGCGACGAGCACAGCGAGACGCTCCGCGTCGGACCGCAGAGCGCCGGCGCCCTGCCGGGCCCCGCCTGCTACAGCCGCGGTGGCACCGAACCCACCGTCACCGACTGCAACGTCCTGCTCGGCCGCTTCGCCACCGACTCCTTCCTCGGCGGGACGATGGCCCTCGACCACGAGAAGGCGCTGCGGGCGCTGGAGTCGCTCTCGGGATCCTTCGACATGGACCCGGTCGAGCTGGCCGACGGCGCGCTGCGGATCATCGAGTCGCACATGGCCGACCTGATGCGCCAGCTCAGCGTCCAGCGCGGCCGCGACCCGCGCGACTTCTCGATGTTCGCCTTCGGCGGCGCCGGCGCGGCGCACGCGGTCGCCCTCGCCCGCGAGCTCGGCTGCCCGGAGGTGATCGTGCCGCTCGGCGACCTCGCCTCGACCTGGTCGGCGCTCGGCGTGATGACGGCCGACGTCCTCCACGTCTACGAGCGCGCCGCGCTGCTCAGCCTCCCCTTCGACCCCGCCACGGTGAACGCGATCTTCGCCGCGCTCGAGGCGGAGGCGCGCGCGGAGCTCGAGGGGGAGGGCTTCGGCACCGCCGAGATCGAGCTCAGCCGCGTCGTCGAGATGAAGTTCCCGCTGCAGGTCCATCGGGTCGACGTCGAGGTCCCGCCCGGCGAGCTCGACGAGACCGACATGGAGGAGCAGATGCAGCGGTTCGTGATCAAGTACGAGCAGCTCTACGGCGCCGGCTCGGCCTTCGCCGACGCGGGCGCCGAGATCGGCCTCTTCCGGGTCGTCGCCCGCGGCGTCCTGCCCAAGCTCGCCCTCGCCGGCGAAAGCGGAGCGGCGGGCGAGCCCGAGCCACGGACCCGCGAGGTCTACTGGCGCGAGCTGGGCGGGTTCCATGCGACGCCGATCCACGACGCGGCGTCCTGCGTCAGCGGCTTCGCGGTGGAGGGGCCGGCGGTGATCGACCTGCCGGTCACCACGGTGGTGATCCCGCCCGGCGCCCGCGGCGTCGTCGACGAGGTGGGCAGCATCGCGATCGACGTCGGCAGCAGCGCGGGATCGGAGGCCACGAGCACGGGGGCGATCGGAGGACATCATGGGCACTGAGCACGGCGACCGGCGCTGGGACGGTAGGGACCTGCCCTACATCCCGCCGGCGGAGTTGACGATCGACCCGTCGCTGCGGTTCCACGACGACGTCGACGACAAGGTCGACCCGGTCAACCACGAGGTGCTCCGGCACGCGCTGTGGAACGTCAACGTCGAGCACGGCAACACGATCATGAAGATCTCGGGCTCGCCGATCTGCTCCTACGGGCACGACTTCAACCCGTCGATCCTCGACGAGAAGGCCGACTTCGTCTTCTTCGGGCCGTTCCTGCAGTACCTCGCCGCGGTCTCCAGCACCGCCGCCAAGTGGACCCTGGAGAACCGCTCCGGCAACCCCGGGATCAAGCCCGGCGACATGTTCCTGACCAACGATCCCTGGGTCGGCGCGACCCACCAGGCCGACGTCACGATGCTGGCCCCGGTCTTCGTCGACGACCGGCTCTTCTGCTGGGTCGCCAACACGCTCCATCAATGGGACCTCGGCGGCACCGCCCCGGGCGGGTTCAACCCGATCGCCGAGGACGTCTACTGGGAGCCGCCCTGCATCCCGCCGGTGAAGATCGTCGAAGGCGGCACCATGCGCCGCGACATCGAGGAGCACTTCCTGCGCAGCTCCCGCGTGCCGGGCCTGGTCGCGCTCGACCTGCGCGCCGCGACCGCCGGCTGCGGCGTCGCCCGCGAGCGGATCCTGCAGCTGGTCGAGCGCTACGGGGCCGCCTCGGTGAAGGCGACGATGCGCAAGCTCCAGGACGATTCCGAGTCGGCCTTCCTCCGCCGCCTGGCCACCATCCCCGACGGGACCTGGACCGAGGAGGCGTGGAGCGAGGCGGCGCTGCCGGGCGACCGCAACATCTACCGCAACCGCCTGACCCTGACCAAGAAGGGGACCACGCTCTCCTTCTCCAGCGAGGGCTCGGCCGACCAACAGGGCACCCTGTCGGCCGGGTTCGGCGCCTGGCGCGGGGGCGTCGCCTCGATGCTCGCCACGACCCTGCTCTTCGACCAGATGTTCGCGATCGAGGGCGCCCTCCGGCACTGCGAGTTCGTGCCCAACGCCGGCGCCATCACCTGCGCGACCCGGCCCGCGGCCGTCTCCGGCGGCCCGGCGGTGACCCTGATCCAGGCGGTCGGCCTGAGCGAGCTGGTGATCTCGAAGATGCTGGCGACGTCGTCGGATCCGGAGCTCCGCTCGGAGGTGCAGAGCTGCATGGGCGGCGCCTCCTACCCGGTCAACGCGCTCGAGGGGATCGACCAGCGCGGCCGGCCGTACTCCTCGATGCTGATGGACCCGATGGGGGCCGCGCTGCCCGCCCTCTCCTGGCGCGACGGCCAGGACACCGGCGGCTACGCGCACGACCTGCAGTCGACGATGCCGAACGTCGAGGAGAACGAGCAGATCCACCCGATGCTGACCCTGTGGCGGAAGGAGATCACCGATTCGGGCGGGGCCGGGCGCTACCGCGGTGGCAACGGCGGCGAGGTCGCCTTCGTCCCGCACAAGACCGATCGCATCAACCTGGTCACCTTCGCCAGCGAGATGGCGGTGCCGATGCCGGGGCTGTTCGGCGGCTACCCCTCCTCGACCAACGCGATGCGCCACGTGCGCGGCGCCGACGTGATCGGCGCGATCGTCGCGGCGGGCAGGATGCCGACCTCGACCGAGGAGCTCGACGGCGAGACCGAGTGGGTCGCCGGCAAGAGCTTCGGCATCCAGCTGCTGCCGGCGGAGGCCTGGGTCCTCGGCTGGGCGTCGGCGTCGGGCTACGGCGATCCGCTCGAGCGCGACCCGGAGGCGGTGCGACGCGACGTCGCCGACGGCGCCGTCGGCGCCGACTGGGCGAGGCGCGCCTACGGGGTCGTGCTGGTCGGCGCGGGCGAGGGCCTGACCGTCGACGAGGAGGCGACGGCGGCGGCGCGCGAGGAGATCCGCGCGCGGCGGCTGAGCGAGGGCGTCGCCGGGCCCGCGGTCGCCGCCGAGGCGGCCGCGACCGGCGGGGGCGAGGCGCGGCCGGTCGCCGCCAGGATCGAGTGGGTCGACGGCGAGCTCCGCGCCGACGACGTCCCCCTCGGTCCCGCCTCGGGGAACTACAAGCGGGCCGCCCTGATCCTCGACCGGCCGCTCGAGGAGGCGAACCCGAACCTGCAGCGGCCGGGCGTGTACGTGGACACCGAGCTCGCCTTCCGCCAGACGGTCTGCCCGCGGACCGGGGTGCTGCTGCAGACCGAGATCGCCGTCGCGGGCGCGCCGCCCCAGTGGGACGTGCGGCTCGGCTCGACCGACGTGCGCGACGTGGCGGCGCCGCAAGCATGATCGGCGCCGGCAACGAGGCCGCCACCGGGCACCCGGCCGGGACCGCCGAGCTGGGCTGGATCGCGCCGGCGGCGATCCCGGTCACGATCGACGAGATCCCGCGGCGCGGAGCCGAGCGGTTCGGCGAGCGGATCGCGCTGGCGGCCGGGTCGGCCGAGGTCTCCTACGCCGAGCTGGAGCGCCGCACCGCGGCCGTCGCGGGCGGGCTCCGGCTCGCCGGCATCGGCGCCGGCGACCGCGTCGCCCTGGTGCTGGCCAACTCGGTCGACTACCTCGCCGCCTACTTCGGCGTGGCGCGGGCGGGCGCCGTCGCCCTGCCGATCGGCACCCGGCTGCACCCGAGCGAAATGCGGTTCCTGCTCGACCACAGCGGCGCGGTCGCGGTGATCGCCGACGCGGCGAACCGCGCGGCCGCGACGGAGGCCGCCGCCGGCGCCGCGGCCATCCTCGACCTCTCCGACCTCCTGGCGGCGACGCCGACCGGCGCGGGGAGCGGCCGTGAGGCCGACGACGACGCGGCGATCTTCTACACCTCGGGCACCACCGCGCAGCCGAAAGGCGTGCGCCTCACCCACCGCAGCATCGTCCACGCGGCCGCGGTCAGCGGCAACGCCTACCGGATCACCGCCGACGACGTCGCCCTGGCGCTGCTGCCGCTCTACCACACGACCACCCACTTCATGCCCTTGCCGACCCTGATGGCGGGCGGCACCGTGGTGCCGCAGGAGGGCTTCGGTGCGGCGACGGTCTTCGACCTGCTCGAACGGCACCGGGTGACGCTCTTCCCGATGGTCACCGCGATCGGGGTCCTGATGGCGGGCCACGCGCGGGAGACCGGGCGCCGGCCCCGCCTCGACAGCCTCCGCTACCTCTTCGTCGGCGGTGCCGCCGTGCCGCGATCCTTGATCTCCGACTGGGGCGAGATCGCTCCCGCCACGGGCATCGTCAACTCCTACGGGCTGACCGAGATGGGCCCGCCGGTGGCCGGGCTCCTGCCCGACGTCCACGCGCAGCGCGAGGGCTCGGTCGGCCCTCCCTACGAGGGCATCGAGGTCATGATCGCCGACCCGGACGGCACGCCGCAGGCGCCCGGCGAGGTCGGCGAAATCCTCACCCGCGGCGACTCGATCATGGCCGGCTACTGGCGCAACGAGGAGGCCACGGCGGCGGCGATCCGGGACGGTTGGCTGCGGACCGGGGACCTCGGCCGCCAGGACGAGGACGGCTACCTGTGGATCGTCGGTCGCGAGAAGCAGATGATCAAGCGCGGCGGCGAGAACGTCTTCCCGAACGAGGTCGAGGACGTGCTCAGCCGCCACCCGCAGGTCGCCGAGGCCCAGGTCGTGGGCGTGCCCGACGAGGTGATGGGCGAGCGGGTCTGCGCGATCGTCTCCGCCCCGGCCGGGGTGGAGGTCGACGACGAGGGCGTGATCGCCTACTGCCGCGAGCAGATGTCGGACCTCAAGGTCCCCGAGTACCTGGTCGTCCTCCCCGGCGAGCTGCCCAAGAACGGCATCGGCAAGGTCGACGTCCGGCTGCTCGCCGAGCGCGCCCGCGGCGGCGCCTTGCCGCTGCGCGATTTCCGCCGCGGGCGCGCGCGGCAACGCCCGTCGGAGCGAGGCGCATGAGCGCGGCGGCGGCCCCCGCGGCGGCGGATCGCTCCGCGCCGCCCTTCCTCGAGCTGCGCGACCTGGTGCGCGAGTTCCCCGGCGTGCGCGCCGTCGACCACGCGTCGCTGTCGATCTGGCCGGGCGAAATCGTCGGGCTGGTGGGCAAGAACGGGGCCGGCAAGAGCACCCTGATCGGCATCGCCGACGGCGCCGTCAGCCCCGACTCGGGGGCGATCCTGATCGACGGCGAGGAGGTCACGATGCGCAGCCCGCGCGCCGCGATCACGCACGGGATCGCCGTCGTGCCGCAGGAGACGGCGACGGTCTCCAACCTCTCGGTCGCCGAGAACATCCGCCTCGGCCTCGGCTATCCGAAGCGCTTCGGGACCTTCGTCGACGGGCGTCGCCTGCGGGCGAGGACCCGCGAGATCCTGCAACGGCTGAACGTCGACGTCGATCCCCGCCGCCTGGTCGGCGAACTCACCGCGGTCGAGCAGCGGATGGTGATGATCGCCCGCGGCATCGCCGCCGACGCCCGCCTCCTCGTCCTCGACGAGCCGAGCGCCGCGCTCACCCCCGACGAGGTCGACAACCAGCTGCACCCGATGCTGCGCTCGCTGCGCGACGGCGGCATGGCGGTCCTCTACGTCACCCACCGGCTGAACGAGATCTTCGCCGTCACCGATCGCGTGGTCGTGATGCGCGGCGGGCAGGTCGTCAGCGAACACGAGACCGCCACGATCGACACCCCCTCGCTGGTCGAGGCGATCACCGGCGCGCCGGTCGACACCGCCGGCGGGCGGGCCGACGGGATGCGCCCGGCGACCGCGACGCGGCCGCCGCCCGGCGAGGAGCTCCTGCGGGTCGAGTCCCTCTCCCGCGACGAGGCGGTCCGCAACGTGAGCTTCTCGCTGCGGGCCGGCGAGATCCTCGGGATCGCCGGCCTGGTCGGGGCGGGGCGGACCGAGCTGGTGCGGCTGGTCTACGGCGCCGACCGGGCGACCGCCGGCTCGATCTACGTCCGCGGCGAGCAGGTGGACATCCGCTCGCCGCGCCAGGCGCTCCGCCGCGGGATCGCCCTGCTGCCCGAGGACCGCCGCCACCAGGGCCTGGTCCGCGACTTCTCGATCCGCGACAACATCACCCTGCCGGTGCTGCCGCGGCTGCGGGTGCGGCGCGGGGTCCCCAGCCCCTCGGCCAAGGCCGAGCGGGAGGTGGCGCGCCGCTGGATGCGTGACCTCGGCGTCGCCGCCGTGGACGAGGACCAGCGCTCGGCCGAGCTCTCCGGCGGCAACCAGCAGAAGACGATCGTCGGGCGCTGGCTCGAGTTCGGCGCCGACGTCCTGATCTTCGACGAGCCGACGCTCGGCATCGACGTCCAGGGCAAGCGCGACGTCTACCGCCTGCTCGACTCGCTGGCCGGGCAGGGGAAAGGCGTGATCGTGATCTCGTCGGAGTTCGTCGACCTCTGTGAGGTGGCACACCGGATCCTGGTGATGCGCCAAGGGGAAATGGTCGCCGAGCTCGCGGCCGAAGGCGTCACCGAGCGGGTGATCCTCGACCACTGCTTCGACAGCACCGCAACCTGAGCAACACACGAAAGAGAGGAATCAAATGGCGGAGACCCCCCAGATCGCAGGCGGCGTCGGGTCGAAAGAGGACGGCGCATCCTGGAAGTTCGACGTCCGGTGGCCGACCTCCCCGGACAGCACCGTCTACGACCTCAGCCACTCGATGCACCCGGGGATGACCCATCACCCCAACCATCCCCCGTTCGCCTTCTCGCTGACCAAAGCCCACGGCGACATCATGTATCCGGAAGGGGTCTCGGCGAGCGCCGAAATGATCTCGCTGGGGGGCCACGTCGGCACCCACATCGACGCGCTCTCGCACGTCTCCCGCGACGGCATGGTGTGCGGCTCGCTCTCGATCGTCGACAACCAGTCCTACACCGACGGGATGGGGGAGCAGTCGATCGACGGGATGGCGCCGGTGATCGCCAACGCCCACCTGCTCGACCTGCCGACGCTGCTCGGCCGCGAGGTCACCGAGGAGGACGGCGTCGGGGCCGACGAGTTCGAGCGTTGGTTCGCCGATCACCCTGCCCCCGAGGCGGGCTCGGTCGTCCTCGTGCGGTTCGGTTGGGACCGGTATTGGAGCGACATCGGCAAATATCTGGGGATCGCCGACGGGGTCCCGGGCGTCACGCTATCCGGTGCCGAATGGCTCAGCGAGCGCTCGATCCTCGCCACCGGCGCGGACACGATCGCCTACGAGAAGTACCCGCCCTACGGGCAGCTGGCGACCGACGTCCACGTCCACCTGCTGGTCGAGAAAGGGATCCCGATCATGGAGGCGCTGCACCTCGCGGAGCTGTCCGCGGCGGGCTGCTGGGAGTTCCTCTTCATCGCCGTGCCGATGAAGATCCGCGGCGGCACCGGCTCGCCGATCCGGCCGCTGGCGGTGGTCGGCGGGTAGCCGGCCGCGACGCGTCACTAACCAAACGTTTGGTATCTTGACGCTCGTGGGAGCGGACAGCCAGACCTGGCAGGAGCGCGTCGGCTCGCGGCACCGTGAGATCGACGACGTGATCGCGATGATCGCCGGCGGCGATCACGTCGTGCTCTCGGTGCGCGAGCCCTTCGGCCTCGGCCTCGGCCTCGCCGCCGGCCTCGGCGAGCTGCACGACGTCCACGTCTACACGCTCGCCCCCTCCTACGACTTCGGCTGGTACGACGAGGGCTGGGAGGAGCACGTCGACCTGATGATCGGCTACCCGACCGCGATCGCCCGCGAGGCGCTCGACGCCGGTCGGCTCGACGTCTACCCGGGTGCCGTCGTCCCGTCGTTGGCGCCGCTGCCCTACACCACCGGCGAGACGCCGGCCGACTTCTACTTCGTCGAGGTCTCGCCGCCCGACGAGCACGGCTTCTGCAGCTTCGGCGTCGCCCTCTGGGACAAGCGGCGGATGGCGAGGCACTCGAAGGTCGTGGTCGCCGAGGTGAACGAGAACCTGATCCGCACCTACGGCGAAAACTACATCCACGAAAGCGAGATCGACTTCTTCGTCGACCACGTCCCGACCGGCCGCACGCCGGGCCAGGTGGGGACGCTGGCGGGCCGCCCGGTGCGCGAGCCGCCCGCCTACCTGCGCGACATCGCCGGTTACGTCGGCGAATACGTCGAGGACGGCTCGACGGTCCAGATCGGCGTCGGACGGACGACCGAGCGCCTGGTGCAGATGGGGATGCTGGAGGGCAAGCGCGACATCGGCTTCCACTCCGAGCTGACCGTCCCCGGCGTGATCACGGCGGCGCGCGAGGGGATCATCAACGGCGCCCGCAAGAACCAGTACCCCGGCAAGCTGGTCGCCACCAGCGTCGGCGGCGGCTCCTTCGAGGAGATCCGGTGGGCGCACCAGAACCCGCTGTTCGAGCTGCTCGAAGCCCACCGGTTGATGGACATCAGGACGATCGCCGCCGAAGATCGCTTCGTCGCCATCAACAACGTCCTCAGCGTCGACCTGACCGGGCAGATCGCGGCCGAGAGCATCGGCCCGACCCTGGTCGGCCAGGCGGGCGGTCAGCTCGTCTTCGTCGTCGCCAGCTGGCACTCGCGCGGCGGCCACTCGCTGCAGGTGCTGCCCTCGACCGCCCGCGACGGCACCGTCTCGCGGATCGTCCCCACGCACCCCCCCGGCACCGTGATCACCACCCCGCGCAACGTCGTCGACAAGGTGGTGACCGAGTACGGCGTCGCCGAACTGAAGGGGCGGACGCTGCGCCAGCGCGCCAAGGCCCTGATCGAGATCGCCCACCCCGACCATCGCGACGAGCTGCGCCGGCAGGCCGGCCTCTGAGCAAACCCCCACGGGAGGAAGAGATGTCCGACACCAACCAGGAGATCCTCGCCGGCAAGCGGTACCGGTGCGCCGTCTGCGGCGGCCAGCTGATCTGCACCAAGCCCGGTCCGGGGCACCTCGAGTGCTGCGGGCAGCCGATGCAGGCCGAGGATCCGAAGCCGATGCCCTCGGCCGACTGACACACACTTCGAAACGAACAGGAAGGGAACCGTGACCGAGAAGCGAGACATGTCGACCTACACCCTCGAGAAGCCGATCGAGGAGACGGTGATCGTCGAGACCGAAGTCAAACCGTGGATCGCGCGGATCACCCTCAACCGGCCCGAGAAGCACAACGCGCTGTGGCCGCCGGAGGGCTTCCAGGTGCTCGCCGACGCGCTGGTGAAGACGGCCGACCGCGACGACGTCAAGGTCATCATCCTGCGCGGTGCCGGCCCCTCGTTCTGCAGCGGCGACGACCTCAACCGGACGCCGTTCGAGTCCTTCGGCGGCCAGCCCGGCCAGCGCCTGCCGCAGAGCAAACGCGTGATCGGGATCCGCCAGACGACGAACCTCTTCCGCGTCATCCCCGAGCTGCCCAAGCCGGTCATCGTCCAGGCCCACGGCACGCTGCTCGGCGCCGGGTTCCAGATGGCCCTGCTGGCCGACCTCTGCATCGCCGGCGAGAGCGCCAGGTTCAGCCGCGCCGAGCAGCGGATCGGCTTCGCCGGCCAGGACCCCTGGACGAACCAGATCGCGATCCTCACCTTCGGCCTCAAGCGGGCGCGGGAGCTGCTGCTCACCGGCCGCGCGATCGACGCCGAGACCGCCCACGAGTGGGGCCTGGTCAACGAGGTCGTCCCCGACGACGAGCTCGACGACGCGGTGATGCGCTGGGCCGACGGGATCGCCTCCCACGCGATGGACGGCCTCGTGATCGGCCGCCAGCACCAGCAGGTCACGCTCAGCAACATGGGCTTCCACCAGACCTACGCGATGTCGATGCTGAGCCACCCGCTCTTCACCAACATCGTCTGGCGCGAGGGCGAGTGGAACTTCCTCAAAGAGCGCGACAAAGCCGAGCGGACCAGCCAGGCGTTCAACGAACGCGAGGAGCGCTGGAACGAGGCGGGCGGCTTCTAGGCCGGTCGCCGCGATGGCGGCAGGCGAGGACACCCGCCCGGTCGCGGTCGAGCGCCGCGGATCGCTCGCGGTCCTGCGACTCGCCCGGCCGGCGCAGCGCAACGCGCTGAGCGTCGACCTGATCGAGGCGCTCTGCGCCGCCCTGGCCGAGCTCGAGTCCGACCCGGGCGTCACCGCCGCCGTCCTCGCCGGCGCGGGCCGCTCGTTCTCGGCCGGCGGTGACCTCGGCGACATCGCCGCGCGGGTCGGCGGCGGTGAGGAGATCCTCGCCCGCGTCGACCTGATGCGCGGCCTGCAGCGGGGGATCACGGCGCTGCGGGGCAGCCGTCTGCCGGTGGTCGCGGCGGTGCACCGTCACGTATACGGGGCGGGGTGGTCGCTGGCGCTCGCCTGCGACGCGATCGTCGCCGCCGCGGACACGGTCTTCTGCCAGGTGTTCGTCAAACGCGACCTGGTGCCCGACCTCGGCAGCGCCTGGCTGCTCACGCGCGCGGTCGGCTCGCTGCGGGCGCGCGAGCTGATGCTGACCGGCGCCGAGGTCGACGCCGCCAGGGCGCTCGAGCTGGGCCTCGTCAACCGCGTCGCCGACTCGGCGGAGGGGGCGCTCGAGGCGGCGGTCGAGCTGGCCGCGGCGATGGCGCAGTCGAGCCCGGCGACGGTCGGCATGACGAAGTCGCTGATCGCGGCGGCCGAGGAGACGACCTTGGAGCAGGCGCTGACGCTGGAGACGCACGCCCAGTCGCTGGCGCTCGGATCGCCCGCCTCGCGCGCCGCTATCGCCGCCTTCCGCGAGTCGCGCTCCGCCTGAGCGCGAGGCGGCGCTCGACCGCGATCGCGTCGCCGACCGACAGGTTGTCCTGCAGGCGGAGCAGGCGGACGAGGCCGACGAGGGTGGCGCGGGGGGTGCGGGCGATCTGCCCCGCGAGGGCCAGGGAGCGCGCCTCCAGCTCGTCGTCGTCGACCACGACGTCGACGAGGCCGTGCTCGAGCGCGGTGGCGCCGTCGATCGGCTCGCCGAGCAGGAGGATGCGCGCCGCGTGCGGGGAGAGCCGGGGGATGGTCTGCGTGCCGCCGGCGGCGGGGAGGACGCCGACCCGGGCCTCGGGCATCCAGAGCGAGGCCGAGCGGGTCGCGACGCGGAGGTTGCAGTGGAGCGCGAGCTCGAGGCCCGAGCCGATCGCGTGGCCGTGGAGCGCCGCGATCGTCGGCACGGGCAGGCCGCGCAGCGCCGCCCAGACGTCGCGCTCGAAGCGGATCCGGCGGGCCTCGAAGGGCGAGGGCGCGGTGCCGAACTCGCCCAGGTCGGCGCCGGCACAGAAGGCGCGTCCGGCGCCGCGGAAGACGACGACCCGCAGGTCGGCGTCGCGGGCGAGGCCGCCGAGCAGCTCGTGGAGCTCGTCGCGCATCTGCACCGAGTAGGCGTTCAGGACCGCGGGACGGTCGAGGGTGACGAGGCCGACCGCGCCGCTGCGCTCGTGGCGGACCGTGCGCTCAGCGGGCACCGACGCCGGTCCTCTCGGCGGCCCGGGCGGCGAGCGCCAGCGGCACGGCGACGTCCTCGAGCTGGCCGACGACGCGCAGCCGCGGGCCGCCCGCGAGCGCGCCCAGCGCGGCGAGCGCCGCGGCGGCTCCGGCGAGCGGGTCGGTGAGCGGGATCGGCGCGGGCGCGAGCCGCCCGTCGGGGCCGGGGCGGCCGAGCCCGGCGGCGAGTTCGATCGTCGTGCCGAGCCCGCGCCGGGCGGGGGCGAGGCGCGAGGCGGGCAGGCGGACCAGCGCCGCGCCGCGGGCGGCGAAGACGGCGGGAGGGAGGCCGAGGTTGCCCAGGACGCGGTCGGTGTTGTTCTCGATCACGACGGTGCGGGGACCGAGCCGGGCGAGCAGCCGAGCGCGGTCGGCGTCGCGCCGGAGGTCGAGCGAGATCAGCTCCTTGCCCTCGTTCAGGGTCGCGAACCAGCCCGCCGGGCCGCGGCGGGTGCCGTCGGGCCGCGAGGGAGCCTCGACCTTGAGCGCCCGGGCGCCGCGCTCGGCGAGCAGCTTGGTCGCGTAGGGGGCCGCCCAGAGCCCGCCGAGCTCGATCGCGAGGACGTCGTCGAGGCGGCCGGGTGGGGAGGGCGCCGGCGCGTCGCGCGTGGTGGCCCGCGGCGCGCTCGCGACCGCGAAGGCCGGCAGGCCGAGGTCCTGGAGCAGCTCGACCGCCTCCTCGGTGCCCCGCCGGCCCGCCCAACCCGGCACGGCATCCCGCCAGTCGCCGGGCTCGGCGACGCCGAAGAGGCCCGCGAGGAGCTCGCGGTGGAGCGGCGTCGGCGCCTGCAGCGCCAGCGTCCCGTCGGCGGTCGCCGCGATCGCGACGCCGGCGCGGGCGTCGTCGAGCACGTCCAGGGGTCCGAGGAAGGTCTCCTCCAGCACCGCGCCCGCGCCGACGGCGCCGCCGCCGCTCGCCGCGAGCAGCGCCATCCGGCCGCCCAACGCCGCGACCGCGGCCGCGGCCCAGACCGCCTCGGCGCCCTCGCGACCGTCGCGCCGGGTGAGCTCCGCGACCGCCTCCGCGAGGCCGGCGCCGTCGATCGCGACCGCGTCGAGGGGCGCTGCCAACCCGGCCCGCGCGAGGGCTCCCTCGGCCCACGCCCGCGCCGCCGCGACCAGCGCCCGTCCGCGCTCCTCAGCGGCCACGGAAGTCGGGCTCCCGACCTTCGGCGCGCGCCCGCAGCCCCTCGGCACGGTCCTCGCTCTCGAGCAGGAGGCAGGCGAGGTCGGCCTCGATCGCGAGGCCGGCGTCGAGCGGCAGCGAGGCCGCCGCGCGCATCGAGGTCTTCAGCGCCTCGAGCACCAGCGGCGCGCTCGCGGCCAGTCGCGCCGCCCCGGCCCGGGCCGCGGCGAGGGGGTCCGCGGCGAGCTCGAAGACGGCGTCGAGGCGGCGGTCCTCGCCGCAGCGGGGGGTCTCGCCGAGCAGCAGGGCCGCGGTCGCCAGCGAGCTGCCGCCGAGCCGCGCCAGTCGCTGGCCCGCGCCCTGCGGCGGCCGGCCGCCCGCCAGCGCGTCGGGCAGGCCCACGGCGACGCCGGGCCGGGCGAAGCGCAGGTCGCAGGCGAGCGCCAGCTCGAGGCCGGCGTCGAGCACCGACCCCTCGCAGGCCGCCAGCACCGGCAGCCGGCGGGCCTCGATCCGGTCGCAGACCTCGGCCAGGAGCCGGCGCGTGCCGGCCTCGACCAGCGGGCCGCCGAAGAGGAAGCGCTCGCCCGCGCCGTGGACGACGACGATCGCGTCCTCCTCGCCGAGCAGCTCGCGCAGGGCGAGCAGGGAGGCGACGGCCGCGTCGTCGTCGGCCGCCGTCGGCGGGGAGAAAAGCGCTTCCCGAGCGCCCGGCATCGCTCGATCCTACGCGGCGGCGGCCTCGCGGCCGAGCAGCAGGGCGATCCCCTGGCCGCCGCCGATGCAGAGCGAGACCAGGCCCAGCTCGTGGTCGGCGCGCTCCATCTCTTCGACCGCCTTGGCGGTGATCAGGGCGCCGGTCGCGCCGAGGGGGTGGCCGAGGGCGATCGCGCCGCCGTTCGGGTTGACCCGGGCGGGATCGAGGTCGAGCCGGCGGATCACCGCCAGCGCCTGGGCGGCGAAGGCCTCGTTCAGCTCGATCACGCCGACTTCGTCGAGCGTGCGGCCCGCCCGCTCCATCGTCTTGCGGATCGCCGGCACCGGGCCGATGCCCATGCGCGAGGGCTCGACGCCGCTGATCGCGTAGGCGAGGATCCGGGCCCGGGGGGCGACGCCGAGCTCCGCGGCCCGCCGGCTCGACATCAGCACGACGGCGGCGCCCGCGTCGTTCATTCCCGAGGCGTTGCCCGCGGTCACCGTGCCGTCGGCCTCGAAGGCCGGCCGCAGCGCCGCCAGGGCCTCGGGGTCGATCTGGTCGCGGATGTGCTCGTCGGTGGCGAAGGTGGTGGTCGCGCCGCGCCTGCCGGGAACCTCGACCGGGACGATCTGCCGCTCGAAGCGGCCGGCGTCGCGGGCCTCGCGGGCACGGCGATGCGACTCGGCGGCGAAGGCGTCCTGGTCCTCGCGGCTGATGTCCATGTCGCGGGCGAGGTTCTCGGCGGTGGAGCCCATGTGGACGTGGCCGAACGGGTCGGTGAGGACGCCGACGACCGGGTCGACCATGGTCATGTCGCCCATCCGCGCGCCCCAGCGGGCCGCGGGCGACCAGTAGGGGCCGCGGCTCATCGACTCGGCCCCTCCGGCCAGCGCCACGTCGGTGTCGCCGAGGGCGATCGACTGCGCCGCCGAGACGATCGCCTGGGTGCCGCTGCCGCACAGCCGGTTGACGGTCAGCGCCGGCGACTCCTTCGGCACGCCCGCCTCGATCGCGACGACGCGGCCCAGGTACATGTCCGCGGGGTCGGTGTGGATGACGTTGCCGAAGATCGTCTGCTCGACGTCGGTGGGCTCGATCCCGGCGCGCTCGATCGCCGCGCTCGCCGCGACCCGGCCGAGCTCGGTGGCGGGCACGTCGCGCAGGGAGCGACCGTATGAGCCGACGGGGGTGCGGGCGACTGAGGCGATGATGGCGTCCATGCCGCGAGTCTAACCAAATGTTTGTTTGCTCTAGCGGGGGTGGGGCGGGCCCTGTCGGAACAGCTAGTCGGCGCTCTGCGCGATGGCCAGGGAGGTGGGCGGCGCCTACGATCGCCCGCATGCGATTCGGAGTGTTGTTCATGCCCCAGGACGCCCCCGACGGGCGCAACATCGTCAGGCGCTGGCAGGAGATCCTCGAGGCGGCCGAAGTCGCCGAGGAAGAGGGCTTCGAAGGGGTGTACGTCCCCGAGCACCACATGGTGCCGGACGGTTACCTGCCGTCCCCGCTGGTCGCCTGCGGGGCGCTGGCCGCGCGGACGAAGAAGGTGGAGATCGGCACCACGGTCTTCCTGCTGCCGTTCTACCACCCGATCCAGGTCGCCGAGGCGGCGGCGATCGTGGACATCATCTCCAACGGCCGCATGCGGCTCGGCTGCGGCCTCGGCAACTTCGACCCGGAGTTCGAGCTGTTCGGGATGAGCAAGAAGACCCAGGTCTCGCGGATGGAGGAGGGGCTGGACCTGATCCGGCGCGCCTGGGCCGGCGAGATGATCGAACACGAGGGCAGGCACTACTCGGTCAAAGGTCGCGTCACCCCGCAGCCGGTCGGCGCGCAGCTCTGGCTCGGCGCGATGTCGGAGCCCGGCGTCCGCCGCGCGGCCCGGTTCGGCCTGCCCTGGGCCACCGACCCCCTGCACAACACCGGCGTGCTCTCCGACTGGGCCGACCTCTACCGCGGGTTCGGCCGCGAGTACGGGACCAGCGACGGCCTGCGGGTGAACGTGCAGCGCGACGCCTGGGTCGCCGACAGCCTCGAGGAGGTCGAGCGCGACTGGTGGCCGCACGTGCGCGACGACCACTGGTTCTACTTCGAGAAAGTGCCCCGCTGGGTCGCCGACCGCGAGCCCTTCCTGAAGGACGTGAAGTCGAAGGACGACTTCCACTTCGAGGACCATCGGCAGGACCGCCTGATCGTCGGCACCCCGGACGATTGCGTCGCCTCGCTGCGCAAGCTCGACGACGCGCTCGACGTCGACATGGTCTTCATGCGCTTCCGCTACGCGACCGGCCCGAGCTTCGAGCAGGAGCTCGAATGCATCCGTCGCTTCGGCCGCGAAGTCCTCCCCCGCCTGCGCGCCGGCGAGTAGGCCGAAGAAAAGGGTCCACGGGAAGCGATGAGGCTTCGTGGGTCGTTCGTGCACTTGAGCCGCCCAGAGGCGGCTCAAGTGCACGAACGCGCGTCGCCTGATGTGGGACCGACCTCGGACGGCCGCCACGGCCGCGGATCGCGGCCGCCCCGCCCTCAGCGGCTCATGTGGCCGCCGTCGACCAGGAGGGTGACGCCGGTGATCATCGACGCGGCGTCGCCGGCGAGGAAGAGGATCGCCTTGGCGATGTCGTCGGGCAGCGCGGGGCGGCCGAGGGGGATCATCGAGACGAGGCGTTCGACGCCGTCGTTGTGGTCGGCGCGCGAGGCCGCCATCCCCGGCGTTTCGGTGATCGTCGGCCCGACCGCGACGACGCGGATGCCGTGCTCGCCAAGCTGCCTCGCCATGCCGCTGGTGATCCCGCGGACGCCGTACTTGGCGGCGCTGTAGGCGCCCGAGCCGAAGAAGCTCGCGGTCGAGGCGAGGTTCACGATCACGCCGCCGCGGCCGCGGTCGATCATCCGACGGGCCGCCGACTGGACGCCGAGGTTGAGGCCGAGAAGGTTGATCTCGAGGATCTTCATGTAGAGGTCCTTGGGCGTCTCGAGCAGGTGCTCGGGCGGGTAGATGCCGGCGTTGTTGACCCAGATGTCGATGCCGCCGAAGAGCTCGACCGCGAGGTCGGCGGCGGCCTCGACCTGCTCCGGCTCGGTCACGTCGAGCGCCGTGGCGTGCACCTCGGCGCCGTCGATCGCGGCGTTGATCTGCGCCGCGGCTTCCCCGGCGAGGTCGCCGTCGAGGTCGGCGATCAGGCACTTCGCGCCGGCCTCGGCGAAGCGTTCGACGGTCGCCCGACCGATGCCACGGGCGGCGCCGGTGACGACGGCTCCCCGGCCGTCCAACGCCAACAGCTGCGCGTGCCCTGTCTCCTGCACCGACCCCACCGGGGAAACGTATCGGCCCTCGACTAGGCGATTCCGCTAGTCGTAGGCAGGTGCGGTTGACACCTCCGGGACCCGTCAATAGCGTCGCCCCACGTTCTCACCGAACCCTCCGGGTGAGTACGTTTTTCGATGTCGGCAATCGATGTAAGGAAACGCCCCGCCGAACCGTTTGCGGTCAGGCTCGAGGACCTGACGCCGTCCTGGCACACCGCCAAGGCGAAGGAGCCCGGCCACCTCCGTTGGCTGGTCACCTACGTCGGCGGCCCCGCGGGTTACCCCAACGCGAACCCCGACACCGGCATCGTCAGCGACCGGATCGTGCTCGGCATGATGCGGCTCTACGCCGGCAACCGCCAGTTCGGCGTCCACACCCACGGCGTCGCCGAGATCTACGTGATCGTCCGCGGCGAAGTCGAGTCGATCGAGGCGGGCGGGATCACCCGACGGGCGGGCCCGATGGACTGCGTGTACATCCCGGCGGGCGCCCCGCACGGCGTCCGCGCGGTCGGCGACGCCGACGTCGACCTGATCTGGCTGCACGACGACCTCGAGAAGCGGGGCACGGCGAGGTACGTCGAGGAGGCCGGGCTCGATGCCGGGACCGACTACCCGCGGGTGTCGGTGGTCAGGTGGGCGGACCTCGAACCCAGGTGGGTGGCGGAGGGAGCGAAGGAAGGCGGACACATGCGCCGGCACGTCTCCTACGTCGGCGGCGCGCCGGGCCTGCTCAACCTGAATCCCGAGGCGGCCGCGCGCAGCGAGCGGGTCGCGCTCGGGGCGATGGTGATGACCCGCGGCAACTCCCAGGTCCCGCACTCGAACCCGCTTTGCGAGATGTACGTCGTCACCAAGGGCCGGGCAAGGGTCGTCGGCCGCCCCGAGATCGCGGCCCTCGGGCCCCTGGACGCCCTGATCGTGCCGCCGGACACCGAGCACGCGCTGCGCTCGGTCGGCGACGAGGACCTGGAGCTGATCTGGGTCCATGACGAGCTGATCGCCGCCGGCGCGGCGGCCCAACCTTCCGCCGCATGAGGCGGCGCCACCAGTAGAGGAGCGATTCGTGGGACGCAACAAGGACGGAGTCTTCGCCAAGGAGTGGTCACCCCCCGACTACGAGGTCGACGAGAACGGCAAGGTCGTCGGCGGCTACCGGCCGCGCGGCAAGTCGAACTGGGGCCGCTGGGGCGAGGACGATGCGCGCGGCACCGCGAACCTGATCGACGCGGCCAAGGTCGCCGCCGCCGCCCGGCTCGTGCGGCGCGGCAAGGTCTTCTCGCTCTCGCTGCCGATCGACCACACCGTCCCCACCTATCCGACGCGCCGCCCCCCGCGCCACTACTTCAACTACACGGGGGCCGACGCCGTCCTCGGCAACCCGCGCCAGTCGACCGGCACCCACGCGGTCATCGCCAGCGACGACAGCATGGACCTGAACCTGCAGGGGTCGACCCAGTGGGACGGCCTCGGCCACTGTCAGACCGAGGACACCCTCTACAACGGCTTCTGGTCGGGGAACGTCACCCCCGTCAACGGCGATCCCTGCCTCGGCGTCGAGCACAACCGGGAGAGCTTCGTCGGGCGCGCGATCCTCCTCGACGTTCCCCGCCACCTCGGCGTCGACAGCCTCGAGCCCGGCTTCGCGATCGGCGCCGACCTCCTCGACGAGGTCTGCGCGAGCGAGGGGGTCGAGGCCGGCCGCGGTGACATGGTGCTGCTGCGGACCGGCCACCTGCGCCGCTGGAGCCACACGATGTCGCGCGAGGAGAAGGGCGAGTACTTCGACCGCAACCCGGGCCTCGGCGCCTCCGGGATCCCCTGGTTCGCCGACCGCGACATCGCCGCCACCGCGTCCGACACCTCGACCTACGAGGTGTTCCCGCCGGAGGAGCCCGACGGCCGCCTCGCCGTCCACCGCGCCTTCCTGATCGAACTCGGCCTGACGATCGGCGAGCTCTGGGACCTCGAAGCCCTGGCCGCGGACTGCGCCGAGGACGGCGTCTACGAGTTCATGCTGATCGCCCCGCCGCTCTACATCCCGAAAGCGGTCGGCTCGCCGTTGAACCCGATCGCGATCAAGTAGTGCGGGTGGTCCGCTTCCACGAGTTCGGGGGCCCCGAGGTCCTCGCCTACGAGGAGGTCCCGACCCCGTCGCCGGGCCCGGGCGAGGTGCTGGTCGAGGCGCGGGCGATCGGCGTCAACGGCGTCGACACGACGATCCGGCGGGGGCGGCTGCCGGTCGACCGCCCGCTCCCGCTGATCCCGGGGCTCGAGATGGCCGGGACGATCGCCGCCCTCGGCGACGGCGTCGAGGGCCGGCGGGTCGGCGACCCGGTGCTGCCATCGTTCCAGATGTGGTGCGGAACCTGCCGGGCCTGCCTCGAGGGACGCCAGAACCACTGCGCGGCGGTCGCCCAGTTCAGCGTCCCGCCCTGGCAGGGGACCTACGCCGAGTACCTGGTCGCGCCTTCCCGCTTCCTGATGCGCCTGCCGGAGTCGCTGTCCTTCGAGGAGGCGGCGACCCTGCAGGTCACCTTCGTCACCGCCTTCCACGCCGTGCGCTCGAGCAGCGGCGCGGTCGAGGGCGACACGATCCTCGTCAACTCCGCCGCGGGCGGCATCGGCGACGCCGCCGTGCAGGCGGCCGGCCACCTGCGGATGAAGGTGATCGCCGCCGCCGGGTCGGCGGCGCGGCTGGCGCGGATCGACTCGCCGGCGGTGGTCGCGAAGGTCGACTACGGCAGCGAGGACCTCACCGCCGCCGTCCTCGACCTGACCGGGGGAGAGGGCGTCGACGCGGTGATCGACTGCGCCGGCGGCGAGGTGCTGGCGCAGAGCATCGGCTGCCTCCGCCGGGGCGGCAGGCTGGTCGCGCTCGGTGCCCACGGCGGCGACCGGGTCGAGTTGCCGCTCTGGGACCTGGTGCTGCGCTCGCGCGCCCTGGTCGGCAGCGCCCGCGGCACCGCCCGCGACATCGCCCGGGTCGTCGAGCTGGCCGGCGAGGGCGCCCTGCGGCCGCGGGTCGACGGCGTCTACCCGCTCGCGCGGGCGGCCGCGGCGCACGAACGGATGGAATCGCGGTCGACCCTCGGCAAGCTGGCGCTGGTCCCGTGAGCGGCGGGGCGGGCTGAGCGCGATGGACTACTCCTACCCCCTCTACTGCTCCTGTCGGCGCAACGGCGACCGCGTCGCCCTGGTCGGGCGCGACGAGGGGCCGGTCACCTACGCCGAGCTGGAGCGCCGGATCGCCGGCCTGACCGCCGGCCTCGGCGAGCTGGTCGCGCCCGGAGCCGCCGTCCTCGCCCTGACCGAGAACGAACCGGAGACGTTCGAGCTGCTGATGGCGCTGGCCCGGATCGGCGCGGTCGCCGTCCCGGTCAACACCAGGCTCGGCGCCGCCGAGCGGCGCTTCATCGCCGCGGACGCCGGCGTCGTCGCGATCGTCGCCGCCGACGCCTGGCTCGCCGCCGCGCGGGAGACCGCCGCCGCGCTCGACGCGGTCGCCACCGTCATCGCGGTCGGCGGCGATGGCGGACCCGAGCCGACGCTCGCGCGCCTGCGCGAGGCGGCCCCCGGCCCGCCGCCCGGCGACCTCGACGGCGACGAAGGGGCGCCCGCCACGATCCTCTACACCTCGGGCACGACCGGCTTCCCCAAGGGCGTCGTCCGCAGCCACCGGGCGAACGCCTGGAACGCGGTCAACTCGGCGCTCGGCTCGCCGCGCTCACCCGCCGACGTCGAGCTCTTCAACCTGCCCGCCTTCGGCATCGGCTTCCTCCACTTCGCGATGGCGGCGCTGCTCGGCGGCGCCACCGTCGTCCTCGACCGCAGCTTCGACCCGGCGCGCTGCTGGGAGTTGCTCGAGCGCCACCGCGCCACCCGCACCTTCCTCGCCCCGACGATGATCGACTCGATGCTGGCGGTCGAGGGCCACCGCGACCGCGACCTCTCCGCGCTCGAGGTGATCTACACCGCCTACGCCTTCCCCGACCGCCTCCGCCGCGCCGCGCTCGACCGCTTCGGCGAGGTCTTCGTCTACATGTACGGGCTCACCGAGGCGCAACTGACCTGCGCGACGCGCGAGGAGTTCGCCACGAGCCCGACCAGCGTCGGCCGCTCGATGGGGGTGAGCGTGGTCGAGGTGCTCGACGCCGCGGGCGCGCCGGCGGCGCCGGGCGAGGTCGGCGAGATCGCCTTCGCCGGCCCCGCGGTGATGTCCGGTTACCACGGCCGGCCGGAGGAGACCGGCCAGGCGCTTGCGGCGGGCCGGGTCCGCACCGGCGACCTGGGCAGGTTCGACGCGGCCGGCAACCTCCACTACGTCGGGCGCAGCAAGGAGATGATCAAGACCGGCGGCTTCAGCGTCGACCCGCTCGAGGTCGAGAACGCGATCCTCGAGCAGGACGGGATCGCCGAGGTCGCCGTGCTCGGCGTCGAGGACGAGCACTGGGGCGAGGCGGTCGTCGCCTTCGTCGTCCCGGTGGCGGGCACGAGCGTGGAGGAGGCGACCGTGATCGCCGCCTGCAAAGGCGCGATCGCCTCCTACAAGGTGCCGAAGCGCGTCCACCTCGCCGAGCGCCTGCCGAAGAACCCCGCGGGCAAGGTCGAAAGGGGCAGGCTGCGGGACCTGGCGCGGGAGCAGGCTGTCGAATCGGACAGTTGATCGCCGCGCGGCGGTCCGTCTTGATCAGGGGATGGTCGAGACGGTGGGGCGGGCGGCGACGCTCGCCGATCTGGAGCGGGCGGCGCGGCGGCGACTGCCGCGCCTCGCCTACGACTTCGTCGCCGGCGGCTCCGGCGAGGAGCTGACCCTCCGGCGCAACCGGGCCGCCTTCGAGCGGGTCGAGCTGTCGCCGCGCCAGCTGGTCGACGTCTCGGTGCGCGACCAGTCGACGACGGTCCTCGGCGAGGGGCTCGCGACCCCGGTGTTGATCGCGCCGACCGGGATGGCGCGGATCGCCGGACGGGGCGGCGACCTCGCCGGCGTCCGCGCCGCGGGCGCCGCGGGCACCGTCTTCACGCTCAGCGCGATGTCCAACAGCTCGCTCGAGCAGGCCGCCGCCGCGGCCTCCGGCCCGCTCTGGTTCCAGCTCTACCTCTCGCGTGACCGCGACCTGGTCGAGGCGACGGTCGAGCGGGCGCGGCGGGCCGGCTACCGGGCGCTCGTCGTCACCACCGACGTCCCGGTCGTCGGCCGGCGGGCGCGCGACCTGCGCAACGGCTTCAGCCTGCCGGTCAAGCCGCGCCCGGGCGCCCTGCTCGACGTCTTCTCGCATCCCCGCTGGCTCGCCGCCCAGTGGCCGCCGCCGACCTTCGCCAACTACGTCGGCACCGGCGTCGCCCTGCCGCGCAAGACCGTCGCCCACGCCCGCTACCTGAACGAGACGCTCTTCAACCCCGGGGCGGGCTGGGAGGACCTGCGCCGGCTGCGCGAGCTCTGGCCCGGCGCCCTCCTGGTCAAGGGCGTCCTCGCCGGGGCCGAGGCCGAGCGGGCGGTCGAGCACGGCGTCGACGGCATCATCGTGTCCAACCACGGCGGCCGCCAGCTCGACGGCGCCCCGGCGACGCTGGCGGTGCTGGCGGAGGTCGTGGCGGCGGTGGCGGGCCGGGCCGAGGTGCTCCTCGACGGCGGCGTGCGGAGCGGCGCCGACGTGGTCGCCGCGGTCGCCCTCGGCGCCCGCGCCTGCCTGGTCGGCAGGCCCTGGCTCTACGGCCTCGCCGCCGGCGGCGAGGCCGGGGTGGCGGCGATGTTCGCGATCCTCCGCGCCGAGATCGACGTCACCCTGGCGCTGCTCGGCCGCCCCCGGCTCGGCGAAGTCGACCGCGACGCGCTCCGCGCCGGCGGCGACACTGTCGGAAGCGACCGGCGAAGCCCCGCCGGGCCGCGGCTATAAACGGGGCCATGCCGATCGCGCGCTACGCAGCCGGCGAGGAGGCGCGCCTCGGCGTGGTGCGCGGCGAGCAGGTCTTCCCGCTCGACCTCGGGCCGCGGCCGGGCGCCGGCGTCGAGGCGCTCTTCGACCTCGGGCCCGAGGCGGTGGCCGCGGCCGTCGCCGCCGCGACCGCCGATCCCCTCGCCCTCGACGAGGTCCGGCTCCTCGCCCCGGTGCCGCGCCCGAGCAAGATCTTCGGCGTCGGCCTCAACTACGCGCAGCACATCGCCGAGCTCGACATGCAGCGCACCGATACCCCGACCGTCTTCGCCAAGTTCCCCAGCTCGGTCACCGGTCCCGGGGCGCCGATCTACCGGCCGCGGATCTCGGTCGAGGTCGACTACGAGGTGGAGCTCTGCGTCGTGATCGGCAAGCCGGTCCGCAACGTCCCGGTCGAGCGCGCGATGGCCGCGATCGGCGGCTACATGATCCTCGACGACGTCAGCGTCCGCGACTGGCAGTTCCGCACCCGGCAATGGTCGCTGGGCAAGTCCTTCGACTCCCACTGCCCGATCGGTCCCTGGCTGACCCTGGCCGACGAGGTCGATCCCGCCGACCTCTCGATCCGCACCTGGGTGAACGACGAGCTGCGCCAGGACGCCCGCACCTCGGCGCTGATCTTCGACTGCGCCGAGCTGGTCGCCCACCTATCGAGGTTCTGCACGCTGTTCCCGGGCGACCTGATCGCCACCGGCACCCCGTCCGGCGTCGCCGCCGGCATGGATCCCCCCGCCTGGCTCGTCCCCGGCGACGAGGTGCGGATGGAGATCGAGGGGCTGGGGACGCTGGTCAACCCGGTCGTCGAGGAACCGGACGACCTCGGCCGCGGCTGAGCTACCCGGCGGCGGGCGGCTGAGCTACCCGGCGGCGGGCGGCCTCAGGCCGACCGCGGCCAGCGCCTCGAGCGCCAGCCCGTAGCCGAGCAGGTCGTTCATCGCCCGCTTCAGCGGCTCGGTCATCAGCAGCCGCGTATAGCGCAGGACGCGCGGGTCCTGCGCGGCCAGCTCGGCCGCCAGCTCGCGGCCGCGGGGGAGCAGGTCGGCGCGCGGGTGCAGCTCGGCGACGAGGCCCAGCGCGTGCGCCTCGGCGGCGCCGATCGGCTTGCCGGTCAGCAGGTGGTAGCGGCCGCGGTTGTGGCCGAGCAGCAGGGTGAGGACGACGTTCATGCCGTCGCCGGGCACGGTCCGGTTGGTGAAGTGGGCGGTGTCCTGGATCACCGCGTCGTCGGCGGCGAGGACGATGTCGGCGAGCAGCGCCAGCTCGGCGTGGCGCAGCGCCGGCCCGTTGATGCAGCTGATCACCGGCGCGTCGATCTCCAGCAGGCCCATCAGCATCCGCACGCCGGTGCGGCGGATGTCCTCCCAGCTCTCGACGTCGGCGACCGGGAGAGCGTCGAGCGAGGCGGCCGGGCCCGAGTAGCGCTCGCCGGTCCCGGTCAGCAGCACGACGCGGTTGTCGGGGTCGGCGGCGATCGCGGCGAAGGCCTCGGCCAGTTCCGCCTGCGGGCTCGGCCCGTCGCCGTGGCCGTAGACGAGCGGGCCGCCCTCGGTGTGGAGGGTGAGCTCGAGGATGCCGCGCTCGTCGCGCTCGAGGCGGATGCGGGCGAAGCGCCCGGCGTAGGCCGGGGCGCTCACGTCAGCCGCTCCACGACCATCGCCTGGCCCTGGCCGCCGCCGACGCACATGCTCTCGATCCCGATCCGGCCGTCGCGGTGGTCGAGGCCGTTGAGCAGGGTCGCCATGATCCGCAGGCCGGTCATCCCGAACGGGTGGCCGATCGCGATCGCCCCGCCGTGCGGGTTGACCCGCTCGTCGAAGGGGTCGATGCCGACTTCGCGGCAGACCGGCAGCACCTGCGCGGCGAAGGCCTCGTTGAGCTCGAACAGGTCGACCTCCTCGATCGTCGTCCCGGCCCGGGCGAGCGCGGTCTCGATCGCCTCGATCGGCCCGACCCCCATCAGCGACGGGTCGACCGCGGAGACGGCGGAGGCGACGATCCGCGCCCGCGGCCGCAGGCCGAGCCGCCGCGCCCGGCCGAGGCTCGTCACCAGCGCCGCGGCGGCGCCGTCGTTCAGCGGGCAGGAGTTGCCCGCGGTGACCCGCCCGTCGGCGCGGAAGACCGGCCGCAACCGGGCCAGGCCCGCGAGGGTCGAGTTGGCGCGCGGCGACTCGTCGGCGGCGAGGACGCCGCCGCCCGGCAGCGGCACCGGGACGATCTCGCCCTCGAAGTAGCCCGCCTCGCGGGCGCCGACGGCGCGCTCCTGGGAGCGCTGGGCGAAGCGGTCCATCTCCTCGCGCCCGACCCCCCAGGCGTCGGCGACGCGCTCGGCGGTCAGCCCCATCGGCATGAAGACGGCGCCGACCGTCTCGCCGGGCGCCTCGGGATCGAGCAGCGGGTTGGCCTCGGCCAGCTCGTGGCCGCGGCCGACCCGGCTCACCGACTCGATCCCGGCGACGACGAAGGTCTCGCCCTCGCCGAGCGCGACCGCGTGGGCGGCGGCGCGGAGCGCCTGCAGCGAGGAGGCGCAGAGGCGGGTGATCGTCTGCGCCGGCGTGCGGTGGGGGAGGCCGGCGAGCAGCGCCACCGAGCGGCCGACGTTGTAGCCCTGCTCGCCCCAGGGGAAGGCGCAGCCGCAGATCAGGTCGTCGATCTCCTCGGTCGGGACCTGCGGCAGGCGGGCGAGCAGCGCCCGCACGGCGAAGGCGGCGAGGTCGTCGGGGCGCGTGTCGACCAGGGCGCCCTTGCCCGCCCGCCCGACCGGCGTGCGGACGATGTCGACGATCACCGGCACGCGGTCGGCGTCGGCCTCGGCAGGCCTCACGTCACCCCTCCCGCGACGACGAGGTTGAACCCGGTCACCATCGCCGCCTCGTCGCTCGCCAGGTAGAGGATCGCGGCGGCGACGTCGGCTGGCTGGTTCAGCCGCCCCATCGGGATGCCCGACCGCATGCCTTCCTTGAACTCCTCCAGCGACTGACCCTGGGGGTTCAGCTGCGGCAGCATCCCGGTGTCGGTCGAGACCGGCGAGACGGCGTTGACGCGGATCGCCGGGGCCAGCTCCTGGGCCAGCGCCTGGGTGAGCGCGATCACCCCCGCCTTGGCCGCCGAGTAGGCCGAGAAGCCGGGCCGCGGCCGCACCCCCGAGAGCGAGGCGACGTTGACGATCGCGCCGCCGTCCTCGAGCCGCCCGGCGGCGTGGCGGCAGCCGTTCCAGACGCCGGTCAGGTTGAGGCGCAGCTGGCGCTCCCAGACCTCGTCGGGAACCTCGCGGGCGGGCATCCGCCGCATGCCGACGCCGGCGTTGTTGACGAGGACGTCGAGCCGTCCCCAGCGGGCCGCCGCGGCGGCGAGCATGGTGGCGAAGCTCTCGCCGTCGCCGACGTCGACCGGGAGCGCCAGCGCCTCGGCGCCGGCCTCGCCGAGCTCGGCGGCGACCCGCGAGGCGCCGTCGAGGTCGATGTCGGCGAGGACGACGAGGGCGCCCTCGCGGCCGAACCGCCGCGCGGTCTCGGCGCCGATCCCGGAGGCGGCCCCGGTGACGACGGCGACCCGGCCCTGCAGGCGCCCGGCGCTCATCGCCGACGCTCCCCGAGGAGGGCGGGGACGCGGTCGCGGCCGTCGCGGAGCGCCGCCGCGGTCGCCGCCGCGAGCCGTTCGAAGGTCAGGCCCGGCACCAGCTCGAGGGCGACGAACTCGCCGCCCTCGACGGCGAGCACGGCGAGGTCGGTGTAGACGCGGCCGACGACGCCGGCCGCGGTCAGCGGCAGGCTGCAGCGCTCGACCAGCTTCGGCGCGCCGGCCCCGGTCAGGTGGGACATCATCGTCACCACCGTCGCCGCGCCCGCCGCCAGGTCCATCGCGCCGCCGACGGCCGGGATCGCGTCGGTGCCGCTCGACCAGTTGGCGAGGTCGCCGGCGGCCGAGACCTCGAAGGCGCCCATCACGGTGACGTCGACGTGGCCGCCGCGGATCATCGCGAAGGAGTCCGCGTGGCTCAGGTAGGAGCCGCCCGCGACCAGGCCGATCGGTTCCTTGCCGGCGTTGATCAGGTCGGGGTCGGGGTGCTCGCCCGGCTCCAGCGGCCGCGTCCCGACGACGCCGTTCTCGCTCTGGAAGACGACCTCGCGCCCGGCCGGGACGTGGCCGGCGACCAGCGTCGGCATCCCGATGCCGAGGTTGACGACGGCGCCCGGCGCCAGGTCGGCGGCGACCCGGGCGGCGATCTCCTCGCGCGAGCGGGCGGCGACCTCGGTGACCATCAGCGGGCCTCCTCGCGGCGCAGGCGGACGACGCGGTCGACGTAGACGCCGGGGGTGACGACCGCCTCCGGGTCGAGGTCGCCGAGCCCGACCAGCTCGTCGACCTGCGCCACGGTCTCGCGCGCCGCCATCGCCATCGTCGGCGCGTAGTTGCGGGCGGCGGTGTGGTAGACGAGGTTGCCCCAACGGTCCGCGGCGCGGGCGCGGATCAGCGCCAGGTCGGCGCGCAGGGCGTGCTCGAGCAGGTGCTCGCGGCCGTCCAGCAGCCGCGTCTCTTTGCCCGCGGCGAGCTCGGTGCCCGCCGCGGTCGGCGTGTAGAAGGCGGCGATCCCGGCGCCGCCGGCGCGGATTCGCTCGCTCAGCGTTCCCTGCGGCACGATCTCCAGCTCGACCTCGCCGGCCCGGTAGCGCCGCTCGAACCAGACCGAGCCGCTCGAGCGCGGGAAGGAGCAGACGATCTTCCGCACCCGCCGCTCGCGCAGCAGCGCCGCGACGCCGCTCTCGCCGCTGCCCGCGTTGTTGGCGATCAGGGTCAGCTCGCGCGCGCCCTGCTCGAGCAGCTCGGCGAGGAGCTCCTCCGGGATCCCCGAGTCGCCGAAGCCGCCGACCATGATCGTCGCCCCGTCGGCGACCTCGCCGAGCGCCGCGGCGACGCCGGCGACGGTCTTGTCGATCGTCTCGGCGCCGGCGCTCACGTCGCCTCCGCGGTGCGGCGGCGGATCAGCTCGGTGACGTCCTCGGGGCGCTCGAGGCAGGGCACGTGGCCGGAGCCCGCGATCGAGGCGAGCTCGGCGCCCGGGATCGCGGCGGCGATCGCGGCGGCCTCGGCGGGGGTGGTCAGCTCGTCCTCGTCGCCGGCGGCGACGAGGACCGGGCGCTCGATGCCGGGCAGCCCGGCGCGCAGGTCGAGGCCGATCATCGCCCGACAGGCCCAGGCGTACCCGGTCCGCGGAGCGGCCGCGAGGAGCGCCGCGTAGCGCGCGGCGAGGCCGGGATCGCGCTCGCGGCTGCTCGCACCGAGCGAGCGGACGGCGAGTTCGGCCGCGAGCGGCGCCACCCCCTCGCGCTCGACCAGGGCGGCGCGTTCCTCGTAGCGGGCGTCCCAGGCCGGGTCGGCGTGGACGATGCAGTCGAGCGCGACGCAGGAGGCGAGCCGGGCGGGCGCGTCGATCGCGGCGCGCAGCGCGGTCATCGCGCCGATCGATTGCCCGACCACGTGGGCCCGGTCGATCGCGAGCGCGCCCAGCAGCGCGACCAGGTCGGCGGCGAGGACGCCGAGCGAGGGGGCGGCGGACCCGAGGCCCGAGCCGCCGTGCCCGCGCATGTCGTAGGCGAGTACCCGCCGTTCGTTCGCCAGCGCCTCGAGCTGGGCGCCCCAGAGGCCGCGCTCGCCGCCGAGGCTGTGGCAGAGGACGACCGTCGGCCCGCTGCCGACCAGGTCGTAGGCGACCTCGCGGCCGTCGACTCGCACCGTGCTCATCGCCGGATCAACCCGCTCAGCTCGGCGAGCGGCCGGTCCTCGCCGGCCGCGACCAGCTCGATCACCGCCTCCGCCCGTCCCGCCGGCCACGCCGCGGCGGTCAGCTCGCGCAGCTTCGCCGCCATCGTCGGCAGGTCGGGACGCTGGCGCTCGCGGCCGTCGACCTCGCCGACGACGACGCTGCCGTCATCGAGCTCGACCTCGATCCGGGCCGGCTCGCGGCCGGGCTCGCCGACGACCTCGATCACCTGGGTCAGCGCGGCGACCTCGGGGTCGGCGTAGCCGTCGACGAAGGTGGCGACCGAGGTCATCGGCCGGCCGAGCAGCGCCGCGGCGACGCAGAACTGGGTGCTGTCCTGGGCCTGGGTCAGGGTCGCGAACGGGCCCTTGCGGTCGCCGCCCGGGTATTCCTTGGTCAGCGGCGGGACGCGGGCGACCACGCGCCGGACGGCGGCCGGGTCGAAGCCCTCCGCGTGGGCGGCGAGGGCGCTGTCGACGGCGCCGAGCTTGGCGCCGCTGATCGGGTAGGGCTTGCGCAGCACGCCCATCATCCGCCAGACCTCGCGCGGATCCTCGGCGCCGTCGTCGCCTTGGTCGGCGAAGGCGCGCAGGAAGCCGTTGGCGCCGGTGAAGGTCAGCGGCGCGGCGCTCGCGCCGGCGGCGGCCAGGCGGGCGGCGAGGAGGCCGTTGCGCGCCGCCA
The DNA here is from genome assembly GCA_035547715.1 of Solirubrobacterales bacterium. GTDB lineage: Bacteria > Actinomycetota > Thermoleophilia > Solirubrobacterales > 70-9 > VAYN01. The sequence continues at coordinate 3,618 of DASZUH010000136.1, read as the reverse complement.
TCCCGGCCTGCAGGTAGGGCTCCATGGTGCCGTGCGACCAGGCCTCGATCAGGCCGCCGGAGAGGTTGGCGCCGAGGGCGACGGCGACCGCGGCGCGCTCGCCGGACAGGTCCCAGATCGCCGCCGCCGCGGCCGCCGCGGCGACGGTGCCGAACAACGACGTGGTGCGCAGGCCGCGGGCGATCGCGCCCGGCGCGGCGACCGCGCCGAGGTGTAGCTGGACCTCGTAGCCGACGACGATCGCGGCGAGGAGGTCGGCGAGGCGCGGCTCGCGCCGGCCGAGCCGCGCCGCCTCCTCGGCGGCGGCGAGGGCGGCCGGGACGACGACGGCGCCGGGGTGGTCGGCACTGGCGAGGTTGATGTCCTCGAAGAGCAGGGCGTGGACGGCGACGCCGTTGACCAGCGCCGCGTCGGCGCCGCCGGCGCGGCCGCCGGTCGGCAGGAGCGTCGCCTCGCCGTCCGGACCGCCGCTCTCGGCGACGGCGAGCGCGGTCCGGGTCGAGGCGACGTCGGCGCCCGCGACGGCGGTGCTGAGGGCGTCGAGCAGGCGGTCCCTCGCCCGCTCCCGGACCGGCGCCGGGAGGTCGTCCCAGCGCAGCTCCGACGCCAGCTCGGCGAGCAGCGTGTCGAGGCTCGCTTCCCCCATCGTCCGATCGTCGTCGAGGGGCCGGAGGGCGACAACAGGCGGAAAAGACAGTATCGTCGCGGCCGCCGCCCGCTCATCATCGGCCGGGTGGAGGGCACCGGGGAAATCTCGCTCGCCGACCGCGCTCAGATCGCGGAGCTCCTGGCGCGCTACGCCCGCACCCTCGACGGCGGCGACAAGGAGGGGTTCGTCGCGCTCTTCGCCGCGGGGGGCAGCTGGATCAGCCCGATCATGGGCAGCTTCGAGGGCCGCGAGGAGATCGCCGCCTGGTTCGACACCTACCTCCGCGACCACGCCGACCTGCGCGGCGGCCAGCACCGGATGAGCAACGTGATCATCGACGCGGGCGGCGCCGACCGGGCCGAGGTCTGGTCGAACTGGATCCTGGTCTCGGCCTCCGGCGCGCCCGCGCCGCGGGTCCAGGTGATGGGCAACTACCTCGACCGCCTGGTCAAGGTCGAGGGCAGCTGGCTGTTCGAGCGGCGCGAGATCGAGATCACCGCCTCCGAGTAGCCCGCGCGGCTGTCGTGATCGCCAGTGCTGCGAGGCGGGCGGCGTGGCTACCCTGGGGCCGATGGACACGGGACTCGCCGATCGCGTCTGCGTGGTGACCGGTGCGGGCAGCGGGATCGGCCGCGCCGCGGCCGAGATCCTCGCTGCCGAGAGGGCCCACGTCGCCCTCTGGGACAGCCGCGCCGAGGCGCCGGCCGAGGTCGAGCTGGACGGGCCCGGCGAGCGCCTGGACGCCGTCGTCGACGTCGCCGACGGGGCCGCCGTGGCGGCGGCGCTGGCGGCCGTGCTCGAGCGCCACGGCCGCGTCGACGCGCTGATCCACTGCGCGGCGATCTACACGACGACCCCCTTCTCCGAGCTCGGTCGCGAGGAGTGGGACCGGGTCGTCGACGTCGACCTGGGCGGCGCCTACAACGTCTGCCGGGCGGTCTGCGAGCCGATGCAGGCCCAGGGCGACGGCCGCATCGTCCTCTTCGGCTCGATCGCCGCCCGCATGGGCGGCCTCGCGGCCAGCGCCGCCTACGCGGCCTGCAAGGCCGGGATCGGCGGCATGACCCGCAACCTGGCGCAGTGGGGCGGGCCGCACGGGATCCGCGTCAACTCGGTCAACCCGGGCTTCATCGCGACGCCGATGAACGCGGTCCTCGGCGACGCCGGCCGCGAGGCGGCGATCGCGGCGACGCCGCTGCGGCGGGTGGCGACGCCGGCCGAATGCGCGCGGATGGCGGTGATCCTCGTCTCCGACATCGCCGGCTTCGTCCACGGCGTCGAGCTCGACGTCAACGGCGGGATGTACCTGGCGTGACCCTCGACACGGTCGGCGACCGCAGCCTCCGCGACCTGCTCGAGGAGCGGGTCGAGATGTACGGGGAGCGGACCTTCCTCGTCTTCGAGGATCGCGAGGGAGCGGTCTCCGAGCTGACCTACGCCGAGTTCGGCGAGCGGGTCGAGGCCGCCGCCGCGGGCCTCGCCGCGCTCGGCCTCGCCGCCGACGACAACGTCGTCGTCCACCTCCGCAACAGCCCCGAGTTCCTCGTCGCCTGGTTCGCGCTGATGCGCCTCGGCGCGGTGATGGTCCCCTCCAACATCGCCAACACGGCGACCGAGCTCGCCCACGTCTTCGAGGTCACCGGCGCCCGCGCCGCGGTCACCGAGCCCGACTACGTCGAGGCGATCGGCGCCGGGGGCGGCGTCGGGCTGACCCTGATCGTCGCCCGCGGCGACGCCGGCGGCGCGGTCGCCTTCGATGACCTGCCCGGCCTCGGCGCGGCCGCGGGCCCGGCGCCGCGGGCGCCGCGGGGCGGTGACGACCTCGCCCAGCTGCTCTTCACCTCGGGGACGACGAGCAAGCCGAAGGCGGTGATGCTGAGCCACGCCAACTGCCTGCGCGCGGGCCTCGACTCGGTCCAGTCGCTGTGGCTCGACGAGGGCGAGCGCTGCCTCACCGCGCTGCCGCTCTTCCACGTCAACGGCCAGGGCCTGACGATCCTCGCGGCGATGACGGTCGGCGGCACCGCGATCGTGATCGAGGAGTTCCGCGCCTCCCGCTTCTGGTCGCAGGTGCGCCGCCACCGGGCGACGCAGACGGCGATCGTCGCGATGCAGCTGCGCACCCTGATCGCCCAGCCGCCCGCCGCGGGCGAGCGCGACCACGCGCTGCGCAAGGTCTTCTACGCGATCAACGTCTCCGACGGCGACAAGGAGGAGTTCGAGCGCCGCTACGGGGTGACCCTGATCAACGGCTACGGCTGCAGCGAGGCGATGACCCTGCTCGCCGTCTCGCCCGTGGTCGGGCCGCGGCGCTGGCCCTCGATCGGGCTGCCCGCGCCGGGACGGACGCTCTTCCTGCTCGACGAGGAGGGTCGCGAGGTCGGGCCGGGCGAGGTCGGCGAGATCGTGGTCGAGGGCCGGCCCGGCCGCTCGATCATGCTCGGCTACTACCGCGACGCGGAGGCGACGGCGAAGGCGATCCGCGGCAATCGCCTCCACACCGGCGACAACGCCTACGCCGACGAGGAGGGCTACCTCTACTTCTTCGACCGCAAGAAGGACATGATCAAGCGCGCCGGTGAGAACGTCTCGGCCAGCGAGGTGGAGGCGGTCGTCGGGGTCCACCCCGACGTCGCCGAGGTCGCCGTGGTCGGCATCCCCGACCCGATCCGCGACGAAGAGGTGGCCGCCGTGGTCGTCCCCCGCGACGGCCGCCGGCCCAGCGACGAGGAGATCATCGCCTTCTGCGCCGAGCGCCTCTCCCGCTTCAAGGTCCCGACCACGGTCGCCTTCGAGACGCGCCTGCCGAAGACCTCGATCGGCAAGGTGCGCAAGGACGTCTTGCGCGAGAAGCTGTCCTGAGCCGGCGTTTGCGGCCGTCCGAGGTGGGCTGTGCTTCGGGGGCGTTGCGCCCGTCCGAGGTGGTCCCGGGCGTCTCGTGGCGGCCCTGGCAGGTTGTGGCCGCCACG